>JAAZFF010000159.1 GCA_012511845.1 Lentisphaerota bacterium | reverse complement strand
GTACTTGCGATGCAACACGAATAGCCATGGCAGTCCTTTTTTCAGGCGTAAAGCGTGCCATCCATCCTATATGCATATGCCCTTTATCTACATCACCCCAGATTCGTTTGCCGCCAGCGTCGTAAACTGCCACTCGCGGCGGTACCACACTCTGCTTCTCACGTGTTACAAACAGCATCCATTTTCCTGTGTTCACATCACGAAATGGCTGTATTATATCCGAATGACCGCTATATGTGTCATCATCAGCGCAGAAGAGTTCGCTGCCTCCATCTATTTCAATGCAGCGCTCGCCCCACATCCACTCATCAACGCCATCTTCGTTGAGATCGACTACCGGATGCATATGGCTACCACGGGCACCTCGACTTCCTTCCGCTATCTCCAGCTCCCATCGCAGGGACATATCAGGATTCCAGGCCTGAAGATACATATCCTGATACAGACCCTGAGCTGTCAGAAGCACAGGCTTTCCTTTCACATAACCTCCGGCGATAAAGTTGCGAAATGCGTTGGACATCGGTCCCTCGCTATTATAGCCGGGCCAGATCCACTGACCGGTCGTTTTCCCAGTAGAGCTCTCCACGCGCTCCAGACGGTATTTACTTATGGCAAGCGGATGCTCTGGATCGATATTATTAACGAAGTACAACTCGTCTGCGCCATCTCCATCCAAATCAAAGGGGAAAACCGGACAAAACGCCGGATTCGGGAGCACTCCCGGTCCCAGATCACGCTGCCATATCTTGCGACCCTTCAAATCAAAAACAGCGAGCTTCAGCGTATCTTCGGGAAAACTGAACATTTCAATCCAGGGATTTGAACCTGCGCTGTTGCTGTACGCTATTACAACAGCATCAATTCCACCTGAGCCCAGACGCAAAGGGGCTGCAAAACAAGAAAGTACAGGTTGCCCCAACTCCCATTGGCTTTCAATTCTCAACTTCATCATTTCCCTCCCCTATCGGCTTCAAGCCTGCTTATACTACCTTTGCCCATTCCGGGAATATCAACCGGAACACGGACACGCCGCAAATCAATACCTTCAACTTCAACAAGAAAAACTTCGCAAATAACATACGCCCTGCATCCCGGCTCCATGTGCCCACCATAGGCACCGTTTTCAGTAGACAGCGTTACGTGTATGTGCGGCTCATGTTCAACAACCATCCCATTCATCGACAAGATTTCTATACCACCCTCGCCTTTTCCGAAACTGTTGTCAGTAGGAATACGATTGTGGGTTACCCAATGCAGAGAATGAGAAACCAATGTTCCGTATCCACCTGTAACTACAGCCTGCCGTATATCAGCTTTCCGGGCGAAGGCACCTATCTCCAATAAGACATCTTCGCCCGGATCAATACGGATAATGTGAATTTTCTTTGGATACAAAGTAAAAGCTTCCATATTAATTACCCCCAGATATTACAGACTGTAAAAGAAATCTATCAGTAAAACATTTTACTCCACTAGATTCAGTACCGACCACGAAGTCGGATCTTCCACATAAATAAAGCCCACATCAGTCGGATCTATCTTCCATCGTTCATGCGAAGTGTCGGAATCATTTACGCGTATTTCCAGAGCAACAGATTTTCCTGCAACAGGTTCAAAATCACCAAAAACAGTCCAGGGCAAGGCAATTTCGCCTGCCCAGCCTTTTGGAGTTTTTCCGAGAAAGTATTTGGCATCCTCAACATCTTCAAGAATTCCCGCCTCACGGTCAGTGAGCTTTGCAACTATCGGGATACCCTCTCCCGATGTCGGTGTAAGAAAAAATTGATAGTCAAAAGGTCCGTATCCCGGATTTTCATCACGAACTTCTGTGCTGACAAAAAGTTCAATACTGTCATCCCGATAAAGCTTCGCTCTAGGCTGCCTGTTATACATTTCGTTATCACGCATGTCTACACCGAGATAAAGATAGTTATCATCCCAGCCAAGATAAGCAAAACCGCTGGCATCATCGCCGGCAACTTTAGGATTTTGCATATACAAGGAGGTAGCACCCTTCCAATCGCTAAACTCTCCATCAAAAACCGGCATTGCCATACGCCTTGCAACTCGAATGTTACGCACAGGCTTCTCAGGTTCAGGCCAGCGATCTTCACGAAGTTCCGGCGAGGCAGCTGCAACAGCAGAATCAGGAAGTCCGATCAGGTAAATAGGCTCAGCACCGATTGCAACCATGACCCTGCCACCTGTTGCCGTTTTTTTGCTTTCTGTGCCGAAGATATCTGCAACAACAACTTCCGGCATCCCCACCTCCACCTCAACCTCTGCTTTGTCATCGCGTGTAAACAAAACTAAAATGTTGTCACCGGCTTTTTTGAAAACCATTGCATCAACCCCGGGACCAAACCACATGTCACCCACATATGTACTGCCATCAATAAGTCGTGCCGAGTTAGCATGTGCCAACAGCACAGGTTTCGGTTGCTGGTTCCTGCGGATGTACCCAAACCAGTCCTCATGATAAGTGGGATTGCGCTCGCTCTGACCGACCCAATGCGGCACAAGTGCCTTGCAGTCCTCGGCATAAAGCGCAAGCGACTGCCGCACAACATCAGAAGACTGTCTTAACTCACTGCGCTTCGCCGGTCCCTCCGGGCATGAATGACTGCCGTATTCTGTTATGTAAACATCTATGAGACGACCTGTTTTTTCCGAAATCCACTCTTTATAGGCTCGCATAAAAGAACGATCTTCGGAAGATCCGTAAGGATGCAGACACACAATATCCATGCCATCCATACCCCCGGCAGCTATAACCTTGGCATCGTAGCCGTATTCGCTCATATCTCCACGCAAATTCGGACCGAGACGCGCATCAGGACGCACTTCGGTAACAATTTCACGAATCCATTGCGATATGACAGAAAAATCCTCGGGCGACATTTTATCCCACGGTTCATTCCAGATTTCATAAACACTCTGATTGAGAGGCAATCGTTTCAATTCCTTCGCCAACCATTCTTTATATTCTTTCTCACGAGGCACAGTTTTAAGAGTCCACGCGCCTCGTCCGAATTTTTTCTCCCATTCAGAAATCGGACCATAACGTTCAGTATCAAAAAGCTCTTTCGGAAAACGCTCGATTTTTACAACAGAAAGCAAAGTGGAGTTTGTAGTTATCTGCACAGTTTCCCCCGTTATGGCACGTGTCCACAATAATCCGAGCTTGCACATCATCTCGATAGTCTCAGGTTTGTCAATTACACCGCCCCACCACTTCAGACC
>JAAZFF010000158.1 GCA_012511845.1 Lentisphaerota bacterium | reverse complement strand
GGTGAGCTGGGACTGCTCGCTCTGTCAAAGTCATATAGCTAAAGCACTCAAAAAAAGGGCAGAAGAAAAGAATGTTCGCATATCAGCTTTCTGGGCGGGTTTGCCGGGACCGGCTGAATGGAACTTTACCAGGGGTCCTGTTACATTGGGGCTCGTACCTGCGGAATTTCGCTGGGCGAGGATAGAGGCTCTCAAGGCGTGGGCTGATTTTGCAGTAGAAGTCGGCGCTCCTGTCTTAGTCACCCATCGCGGATTCCTTCCGGAGGACATGACTGATGAGCGCTTTTAGCCTCTTTGCGTGGCAATAGAAATTGTTGCTGAATATTGCAAAAAACTGGGTCTGGAATTCTGGTTTGAAACAGGTCAGGAAACACCTGTAACACTGTTGAGATACATAGAGCAGGTGGGGCTTGATAATCTGGGAATAAACCTGGATCCCGGCAATTTGCTGATGTATGGCAGGGGAAACCCCATAGACTCCCTCGATGTTTTTGGAAAATACGTAAAAAGCATTCACGCCAAGGACGGCTTGCCGCCTACAAACGGACAGCAGCTGGGACGTGAAGTGAAAGTGGGAGAGGGAGCAACTCGCTATCCGGAGTTTCTCAAGAAGCTGTTTTCTCTTGGATTTGACGGCGATCTTATAATTGAGCGGGAGATCACGGGAGAACAGCAGAGGAAGGATATTGGCGCAACGCGTGATTATCTGAGAGATTTTATTTGAGGTAGACAAACCGCCTCGAAAAAAGACATAAATAAAAATGACATCGTGAAATAAACACGACACCAAAATAGAAGCAAAAAAGCAGGAGAAACGAATATGGCACAGCAAAGTGTATCCACCAAAATGGAATCAACAAAAAAGACTGCTCACAAAGGCAAAAAGCTCAGAGTGGCAATAATCGGATGCGGAGGAATCGCTCAAACGCACCTCGACGTTTACCGAACCTACATACCGGAAGTCGAAATAGTAGCCGGCGTTGACATTCTTCAGGAGCGACTCGATGTAATGGAAGAAAAATGGGGCGTTCCAAAAGAAGCTCTTTTCACAGACTGGAAAAAAATGCTTGCCGAAATCAAGCCTGATGCCGTTGACGTCTGTACACCTAATCATGTGCACTGCGCACCTGTAGTAGATTCCTGCAACGCCGGTTGTCATGCCATGGTCGAAAAACCGATGGCAATGAATCCGAGAGAGTGCGAAAAAATGATCGCTGCCGCTGAAAAGGCGGGTGTTAAACTTTCTGTTGGTTTCCAGCAGCGCTATCGTCCCAATACGGAAGCTCTGATTGAAGCACGCGACAACGATCAGTTTGGCGATATCTTCTTCGTAAAAGTCAGGGCACTGCGCCGTCGCGGTATCCCTAACTGGGGCGTTTTCGGTCAGAAAGAACTCCAGGGCGGTGGTCCGATGATCGATATCGGCGTCCACATGGTGGAAGCTGCATACGAATTGATGGGTGCCCCGAAACCGATAGCGGCAAGCGGAAATACCTGGACATATATGGGCAATACCGACAGCAAGACGCGCTGCCCGTGGCCCGGCTGGGACTGGAAAACATATACGGTAGAAGACTTTGCCGTTGGACAGATCCGTTTTGACAACGGTGCTATCATGCAGATTGAGTCATCATTTGCAGCGCACATCCCGCACGAAGTTCACAACTTTGAAATAATCGGCACAAAGGGCAGCTGCAACTGGGATAGCGGAGAAATCTTCACAGACTTGCACAACACCATGGTCAATATCAATCCGGCATATCTCGGTCCGACGGAATGGGGTTCGCTCTTCCGCAGCAAACTGCAGAACTGGGTTGATGGTTGCCTTAAAGGTTCCGAGCTCCAGGCTGATGGTTACGATGGACTGAACGTACAGAAAATTCTGGACGGTATCTATCGCTCAGCCGCAGCATGCAAGGAAGTTACAATCAAGTAATTAATAAACCGCCGTGTGCCACGGCGGGCAGATAGATTGACGGGGGCGGAGTTCATCCTGCCCCCGTTCTTGACTTTTTATTAAAAGGCACCAAAATACAAAAATTCAAAACCTCTAATGGTTTTGAATTTTTTGTTTACGGTGTAAAATCTACCACTGTAAATCAAGGAGGCGTACAGAAGGTGTTTGAGGAATAAGCTCAAGCATCTGAAGTATAGTTTTGCCTGTGTTTGGCAAAATGAGTTGCGGACGCAACAGTGACAGCGGTTCGCATACAAACCGTCGTGATGCAATTTGCGGATGCGGTATCCGCAAGTGTGGCTTGTTTACAATCAAATTGCCAAAATACAGCAAATCCAGATCGATAGTCCTTGGTGCATTGCGCTGTTCTCCACGAACTCGCAGCATTTCATCTTCAACAGCATGCACAGCTGTTGACCACTCTTCTACATCTGTTTCTACCGAGAAAATCGCAACTGCGTTGAAAAAGGGGATGCCTTGAAATTCAGCAGGCACATCAACCGGCTCTGTTTCGTAAATAAGCGATTTGCACAACAACTTTACGCCTTCAATCTGTTGAAGCCGTTTAAGAGCTTTACACAAATTTGCATGTCTGTCCCTGACATTGGAACCAAAACTGATGGCAGCCTCGCTTTTCATGACGGCACAGTTTAGCACCGGCATGATGTTCATGCAATATACAATTCGCACTGCTGGTCGGGAAATCGTATAAGTTTACAGCAGAGCGGGACACGTTATTCGTACACGAGGATGAGATTACTGCGGAGAAATCGTGTACGTGTACGAGTACGAGAACGGGAACAGGAACGATTACGCCACCTCGCAGGTAAAACCCGAGCAGGCGCTCGGGGATCCCGGGCTCACCCACCAAACGGCGGTTCGCGTTTTTCCAAAACCGCCGAAAGATATCTCATGCAG
>JAAZFF010000013.1 GCA_012511845.1 Lentisphaerota bacterium | reverse complement strand
CCTGTGCTTGATGCGGCTATGGTAAGCGGCACCGACACTGAGTTTTTCAACCGGCTTGAGTGTAATACCAAGATTGAAACCAAGGGCGAAATCATCGCCATCCATTTCCTGTCGGATATCGAATGGAGATGGTGAAGGATCGTTGTAATTGCGCATGCCGGCTGCTCCTGCCCCATCGATCATCTGCTTGAGTGTTATATCAAAATACTCTACGGATAATCCGGCAGAGAGAGACACGCTGTCTGAAGCTTTCCAGGCAACTACGGGGTTGAGAATGAAGGTAACAATTTTAGCATCTGTGTTATTATAGCGACCGAACCAATCTTCATGGAATTCCGCTCCGAGACCGAAACGTGTATATATACCGAAACCGAGCCAGAAATCATCATTCAGCTGGTGAGTCATATATGCATGGGGCAAGGGCCATACGCGATTACGTCCTTTGGCACTCAACTTCTCTCCTGTATAGGGATTTACGCCTTGAACTTTAGCTTTAGGCGCTACAACTGAAACACCTCCCTGAACTTGTGTACCCGGTACTGTTGTTATTCCCGCCGGGTTAAAGAATATTGCACCAGGTTCGCCACCTTTGGCTGTAACACCGGCTGTGTCGGCATTACCGGCTGCAGAGCCTTCATAAAGGGCAAAGCCTGATCCAAATGCTGTTGTTGTAGAAATAATACATAGTAGTGCTGCTTTCGCAACTGCATAGGCAATATTTTTATGTTTCATGGCTGAATTATCCATATTTGTTTTTGTAAAATATGAGGATACCCTCCTCGTGTTGTTTTTCTGAAGGGAAATAGTAACAAAATAATTTCAAAAAAAATACCGTTTTTTTTGAAACATGCAAAACAAGTGATTAAAACACTTACTTTAATTTGGATATAAACTCCATTTTTCTCGAAAGCTTTATGAAGAAGTCCCGGAAATTCTCAGTCAGGTTTTCTACTTGCAAAAGGCAGATATTAAAGATTATTTATCCCATGAACTTCAGTTATGGGTATTGTAAACAGGATGCCCCTGCCTTCTTCATCAACGTGGGACTCCGCAAGGAGTGCGGAAAGAATTGGTTCCCTTGTTTTTTCCGTAACGATTATTACGATTATTTCTTTTGATGATTCCACATTAAGATTGTGGAAAAACGAGAATGTATCGGCACCCGCCCCTCTTCCATAGAAGATGGTCGCTCCTCGTGCGCCGGCTTTCACAGCCTTTTTCACTATGCGATCGGCTTTTCCTCTTTCAACTACGCAAAAAACAGCTTCTGCACTCATTGTTGATTTCTCCGTTTAGATTCTAAGTACACTCGCCAGCATTACCGTTGACGCAGAGCAAACACTTGTAAGTCCAACCAAACCAAATCCTACTCGCATAGGATCAACGCCCGGCAACACACTCGCCAATCCGATAGCAATGGCAGAATTGATCGGTATATTGACAGGACCCGTCGTTGCTGAAGCACAATCCCAGGCAAGACCGATAATAAGATCTTCAGCAAAAAATGAAACAATCAAAGCAACAATTACAATAGGGATGAAGATGTAGGCAGACTTGAGATTGTATAGCACTTTTGCAATTCCCACTGCCATACCAATTGCACAACCAAGTGCCGTTGCGTAGACAAGTGTGTTTGATTTTAACGCACCGCTGGAAACCTCTTCCGCCTGCCGTGCCACTACCCTTAGAGCAGGTTCAACGAGAGTAGAGGCAAATCCGATTGCAAGACATGCTGCAATTATAAGAAATGTTGTCATTATCTCATGCGATGAGGTACCGGCAAAAGGACGCCCTATTTCGCGAAAGGAACGCCCTACATCATTCCCGAGGGGAACGAGACACATATCTATGCCCTTCTGGAAAACAAAAAGGCCGAATAGAACGAATACGAAACCGAATATAAATTGTTTTAGAGAATCAACCGGAGATTTAAGCAACAACTTCATGGTAAAGAGCACCAGAATAAGAGGAGCTGTACTCTTTACCACGGTCCAGAATTCTTTCAAAATCAATTTATAATCTACCATAAAAAACAATATCCCTATAAAATATAAGTAAATTGGAAAGGTTACTGTAAATGGTCGGTGTTTTCAAGTTTGTTTTTTAGAAAATCGAGCCTCAATTTCATGCGTCTTGAAAGTGCAAGCCGGAGACTGGCGAGCCGGGCAGTGCAGCGGGCAGCCT
>JAAZFF010000157.1 GCA_012511845.1 Lentisphaerota bacterium | reverse complement strand
GTGGCAGAGTCCGAACCCTGCCGCAAATGAAACGCCTCTGCTGATTGCCGGACAGACTGTCACCAACGGTATAGGCGGGGTGTCATGGAACACCGGCTCGACTGCCCATGTTTATCTGCAAGCTGTTGAATCCGGCTCTGCCACGCTTGTTTACTCCTTTTACGGAACAGGTGAAGCCGAGGGCATAGTCAGTCGAGCTTCTATGAAGCTGACGGCGGTCAACATAGGAATCGTACCTGATTACGACCGTGATCGAGTAATTGACAGTAGCGACGAGGCACAATCTGTCACTAACCGCGTCCTGCGCTGGTGGATCAATGATGATGCGGATAACGGTGACATCTCAGAAGAGAATAACGACATCCCCGGTCAATCAGGCGGCTTGTTCGGCAGTGCTAACTATAGAGACAGTAAAGTCAACGGACGCTGTGATCTTCTTGACTTCTTCCCGGTCTGGTTGAACTTGGGTGACATTCTGGATCATTTGCCTTCAAGTGAATCGATTAGTTTATGCTTGCGACAGGCTGATGCAGCCATCAATGCGGTTTATACCGACCTCTGTGCCACAAACGCAGGCGCATTCCTAATTGAGAATATCACCACCTGCGGTTCCTCCTTTGACTGCAATGCGCATGAGGCTCCAACTTTCCAGATTACTGCTGACGGCGTAGAACTCGAAGAAGACTTTGTAGCCATGATCCGTACTGATCAACAGAAAGGTGTCTTGCTTATTGAAGGTCGTGCTGCCACACAAGAACCACTCGTTCTCGAACTCTTGCGCAATGATGTCCTTTTTGCAAAGGTCGAGCTGCCTTTAAGCATCTCATCGGTCGAAGATATGTTCCGCTGGATAAACTTGCGTCCAGATGCAGATTCATACTACCCTTCACGCCCTAATGAACCGCCCAATCGTCTTGATAGTGAGACCATCGACAGAACCGTTTTTCTGGCACATGGTTTCCTTGTATCCAGGAAGGAGGCGCGCGGCTGGGCTTCGGAGTGCTTTAAGCGTCTCTATCAGAGTGGTATGACTGCCAAGTTTTGCGGTGTGACGTGGCGTTCCGATCAAGGGATGAGCGCAGACTACTACCTCAATGTCCGGAACGCCCGTGACGCAGCTGCGCAACTGGCGCCGATCGTCAACGCGATGCCCGGAGGAAAGGTCTGGATGGCGCACAGCCTCGGCAACATGCTCAGTGCTTATGCTATTGCAGACAACAATATGGCGGTGGACAAGTATTTCGCGCTCAACGCTGCCGTCGCCTCGGAGGCATACGATGTCGCCACGGTGGACGAATCTGATTCTCCGCTGAACTACATGCAGCACGAGAACTGGTTGGGATACAGCAACCGCACCTGGTCGGCGACATGGCACAAACTCTTCCCGTTCGGAGACGACCGCGCCAAGTTGACTTGGCGTAATCGCTTCACAAACGTGTTGGAACGGACGCAGCTCTACAACTTCTGGTCGTCTGGTGATGAGGTTTTGGAGATTGCCACAGATGGAACGCCGTTTTTAGTGGAGTTCTTGAATCCATGGGGAGATTCACGGCAATACACCTGGCACAAGCAAGAACTTTATAAGGGGCGAAATATCATCTATGGCACGGGCTGGGCGGGGTGGGGGTTTGCATATCCAACCTGGCAAACTGCCGTTGGTGCGAACTCATCAACAGATGAGATCTTGCAACAGTATCCGATTTTCGAGCGAGACCCGTCGTATATGTTTACAAATGCTATCCTGCAAGCGGATGTTGACAATATCCTGATTAAGGGTATTCCGGCATTATCGCCACCGATAGGACAGAAGGAAATTCGGAAAGATCAAAATGATGTTGCAAATATTGATATGAATAAAAACACAGATGATACGGACGGTGTCAGACGTCCGAACAACTGGCCTTGGGGTGGAGACAGGTATGAAGATCGCTGGCTTCACAGCCAGTTAATCTATGTAGCACACCATTTTACATACAAACTATATGAAAAATTTATAGAGATGGGGGATTTATAATGAGAGGGAATGTATTGAATCTTTTACTTTTGGCTACTTTTTTTTGTATTACTTCAACAAGTGCAAGCGAACGTGTATCCCTATCCGTCGATGCACGTAGGGCATTTGCAAAAGGTGCCATAATTGATATTAGCTTCCGCATTGTCAACTCTATAGGAAAACCCGTTGAAGATGCACAAGTGAAAATTGCTCTGTCCCAGGAAGCCTCCGAGAAGTTTAAATCTTATTCCGGCATGACGGATACGAATGGTAATTGGCGAATTGCAGTCAATTGCTCAAACATCGCAAATGTGAGAGTCATGAAAGAAGGGTATTATGAGACACGAATTAAAAGACATTTGTTTTCACTTGACTACGCAGATGTGAACAGCAGAATCAAAGGGAAGCAATGGTCACCATGGGAACAAACAGTCGTTCTGAAGGAGAAACGAGCACCTGTTCCTCTGGCTTGCATTGGTGGAGATTTTGTATTTCCGAGCGACACAGTTGTAGGGTTCGACCTTGTAAAGGGTGATTGGGTTACACCTTTTGGAACTGGAAAACTCTCGGATTTAGCTGTGTTTTATACAGCAATGAATCCTGCTAATCGATTTTCGATCGCAATGACGAACCAAATTCGAATCGTCGCCTCTACAAACGGGGGGTTTATTCCCAAAACCAAGGATACGTTCAGTCAGTTTCTGTCTGCTTACGAAGCACCTGAAGACGGGTATATGCAAGAACTCGTGTACGGACGAAAAAGCAACGAAGAACGGATTTTGGAGCGCACGAGTCTGGCAGAATCTGACTATCTTATTTTTAAAGCCTGAGTGGAGGCCAATGAACAAGGTAAGGTCATCTCTGCGCAATATGGAAAGATTTACCGCCTCGAATATTCAAACGCAAATCCGCGCGAACATCCAAGCTGTGGGCTATTGCGCTTGAGGTATTACATTAATTCAGAGTCTAACAACCGGAATCTTGAATGGAATGGATATGATATACGCTCTGGGAGTAAGGCTGATGTAGATAATGCCATTGGTGGATTCTAGCTAAATGCGGTGCAGGAGACTCTTGCGAAGACTTTGCAAAAGGACAAGTACTCCTGGTTGAGTTGGAGGATTGAAATGAGGAAAAGAGTTACATTGTTATTGATGTTAGCCTGTGTAATATGTCATGCACAATTAAGTCAAAAGACTATTAATGCCATGACATGGGGAGCAAAGACAAAGGTGACTTTTCTGGTAGTAGATTATGATGGTAGAAGTGTTTCCAATGCAAACATTCGCATATATTGGACATATGACTATACAAATAAAACTAAAAAATGCAGTGAAAAAACCAGCAAAGATGGGATGGTTGTTTTGGAGGAAAAATCACGTGGCACTTTCACCTATTTTGTTGAGAAAGGCGGATATTATAAATCGCAGGGGGAATATTCGTTTGATGTTCGTGGTGAAACCCGGATAAAAGGTGGGCGTTGGGAGCCCTGGAATCCAACAGTGAAAATTGTACTCAAAGAGAAGCGTAATCCAATACCAATGGTAGCAACTGCATATTTGGCAGGGGTACCCATTGCCGGGAAACCTCTTGGGTATGATTTAGAAGCAGGGGATTGGACATCCCCACATGGTTCTGGCAAGACCGCTGATATTGAGATAACATACAACCGGGTTGTCACGACAAACACTATTCGAAGATATAAATCCACTTTGTCTCTCGCATTTCCGAATCCTCATAACGGATGCTATGTTGTCAAGAAAGAAGATTTCAGTGCATTCGATAAACCGTATGAAGCGGAACCGCCAAAGGAGCGCCGCGTTGATTTTATTCTTGATGGAACCGATGAGAAAATTATTGTAGATGATAGGTTAGATGCTAACGAGGTGTTGGTATTTCGCATCAGAACAGAAGTTGATGACCAAGGTGAAATTGTGAAATGTCACTATGGCTTTATAGACGGACCTTTCAAATTTGCAACAGGACCTGCAAAAAGATTGCGCCTTAAAAGTGTATTCAATCCGCTCAGTCTTGATCGCAATCTTGAGTGGGACGGTAAAGGCACTAGAGTAAGAAGATGAACCATTATCTGAATTATGACAGTGCACCGACAATTACGGAGCCACAACCATGAAGAAAATCATCGTTATAACAACCCTTGCGATAATAATTTTAAGCATATTTCTGGTCGTTTCGAAAAACTTGCAAGGAAGGAGAGTTAGGGCATTTTCGCTTCAAACACCCTCTTCATCCGACACTGATGAAACAAATCTGATCCACCGAACCGAAGCCAAGGTGCCCTCCAATGCCGAAAGAGAACCGGACAAGTGGGCAAACCAACACTGGGGGCTATCATCAAATGAAGTCTTTGACGTCACGCATGATGGAGAGAAAAATAATCCATGAGGCTCCCTTTCCCACGTGCTATAACGGGCAAGCCATCCTGTTCCGATAGTCGGGTACTTGTCGCATTAGATATGGACTCGTCCTCCGGTCCGGTGAACTGGCGCATAGAGCCATATATCCAGGATGGCGCCCGGTTATATTCCACCC
>JAAZFF010000156.1 GCA_012511845.1 Lentisphaerota bacterium | reverse complement strand
CTGCAATGCAAACTGTTTCTTCAGCAAAATTTTCATCCTGCGATTTTTTCATTAGACGAAAACCTTCAGAAAGTATCTGCCGGGCAGAAAAGCCGAGTCGCATTATGTGTAACATTGGAGACGGTGGACCTGGCCAGTTGCAGTGAGCTACAACCTCAAGATCATCCGGTATTCGTCGTCCCTCATCTAATGCCCCTGCCAATGCAGCTGGTACCAGATTATCGTCAGTTATAATCAGGCCGTCAGGAATTTCATACTGTTCCTTCGTTACAAGAAGGCGAGTCAAATTGCGAGCATATTCAGGCATAGTACCTGGCAGACATAAAACCCAGCGAGGATGAATAATTACACCACGTTCTCCGAGAATTTGCGCACATTCATCAGCAGCAGAACTGTCATTCGACAATACAGCCACTTTTCTGCATCCACGCTCAAGCAAGGCATCTGCTGCTTGTTGGTGGAATGACCGCCAGTTTAATCCAACACTTGATTGCTTTCCCTTAAAAGGTGTGCCCGCAAAAAGACGAACGATGGGAATATCGTTAATTGATACCAAGTCTTTTAAATCCTCCCCATAGGCCACAAAAGCACCAGCCAAACAATATTTACGAAGATCATCAAGAATTTTTTGGTATATCTCCGAATTTGTATTGGCGTGTACATTAAATTGTATATCGATATGAGAGGGAGCCCATATATCGTTGTCAGATGCCGATTGTGCCAAAGAATCCCAAAACAAATTCCAACCACAGACACCTTTTCTGCCTGGAGACGAAGGGAAAACAAGAGCGTAGCGATTCAGATGAGGTGGCGCAGTAGTAACTAGTGTAGAGCGAGTCGAGTCGGCTGCAATAAAGCCCTCTCTCTTAAGCATGGCCAATGCACGGGTCAAGGTGGGACGAGCCACTGAAAAACGTTTGCACAAAATATCCCACGTAGGCAATTTTTGTTCAGGAAGCCAAACACCCTGTACAATATCGCGACGAAGACTGTTGGCAACATCTACAAATTTCGCATCAGGACGCAAGGAACTTTTGGTATATTTGATTTGTTTATCCATACTGCATTAATAAAGGATAACTATCTGAAAACGCTTACCAGTGTATTAACTTTCTCCAATTAAGTCAATCTTTCTGGCAGAAAAAAATAACCAAATTATTTTTGGTGCTTTAAACAACTGGTAATCAACAACTTCAAGGCAAAATCAGATTGCACGGCTTTTCCATGTACTCAAAAAACAGCAAAATCAAGAATTATAGAATCAAGATTTCACTGGTAATGCCAATGACTATGACATACTGCAATGGTCCTGTAGATTGGGCAACACAACTGTTTTCCCTGTAAATCCAGAGTTGAACACCTGGAGAGCCGGACCAGTGGGCAGTAGTCAGGAGTTACAAGTTAGGCGGACTCATGCGCTGCAAGGGGTGCGTTTCTCCGCAAACCGCCGTTGCTGATTGGTGGCTGTTGCGCTTGAGGGGATTTGGTTGATGGGTGAGCCTGCTTGGAAACTGCCCACTGCCCACTGTCCACTGCCCGAAGGGCAAGGCGATTCCGATTTACTGAGATGTGCTTCTTTCCGCCTGACAGGCGTTGCAGATCCCGCGAATCACCACACGAACTGATTCAGCTTTTCCCAACTTTAAAGCTTCCGTGGGTGGGCGTATTGCATCAAGAGCGTTGTTTTCGAAATCAAAAACTTCGTCGCAGTTGTTGCAGATAAAATGATGATGAGGAGTGTTGTCCGCTTCAAAAAGCATCCTGTCGCCCGAAGCACTGACTCTTGTAATCAGACCCGCCTTTTCAAATATTCCAAGATTCTGATAAACAGTGTTGAGCGAAATAGTAGGAAAACGCTTCTTGGCATTTTCGTATACCGACCGGGCGTCCGGATGCCTGGTGGAACTGAGTAGCAATCGCAGGATTTCAATACGCTGCGATGTGGCTTTTACGCCGGCTTTGCGACACATCTCCGCCAGTTCTGTTGGCGACATTCTTTTGGATTTCTCTTGTGACACTGTTTTAATACGGTAACTCCCGGCGATTGCACCTGGCAACCGCCGGGATTGGTTTTAAGATTTATTCACATGGAGGACAGTCTTTAAAGGTCATGAACCAGTCAAGACGTCTCAGACCGGAATCTGCTGACTCCATACGCTCTTTAGCTGCACCACACGATCCGGGAGGCGGGACGATGACGTCATCACCGGGACGCCAGTTAGCCGGGGTTGCTATGCCGTGCTTATCGGAAAGCTGCATTGCGTCAATCAGGCGGAGAACTTCGTCCATATTACGACCATTAGAGAGGGGGTAGTACAGTATTGCGCGTACTATTCCCTCGGGGTCAATAATAAATACGGCTCTTACTGCCTGAGTCGTACTTGCCCCGGGCTGAAGCATCCCGTAAGCTTTAGCTACATTCATCTTCAGATCTTCAATTATGGGGAAGGTAATTTCAAGATTCTTTAAGCCGTTCCAATCGATCTTTTCCTTAATAGTCCGCAGCCACGCAATATGTGCGTACAGGCTGTCGATTGAAAGACCGATTAGCTTGGTGTTACGCTTTGCAAACTCGCCTTCAAGTGAAGCAAATGTCATGAACTCCGTCGTGCAGACGGGTGTAAAGTCTGCCGGATGTGAAAACAGAACAACCCAACTACCTTCGTAATCTTTCGGAAAGTTCATTGGACCGGCTGTCGTTTCAGCTGTAAATGACGGTGCAGGATCACCGATTAGAGGGAGAGAATTTGTGCAATCACTCATTTTTATTCCTTTTCAGTTAATTAGTTTCTATTTAGTAATAAGTAATTGGTAGTAATTTATCATAGATAGTTATTGATTGCAAGTAGTAATTATTATTCGAAGTATTTCAATCCAAATGCATGTTTACAAGTAAAGCAAAATCACAGAAAATTTGATTTTGTAAAGCTATCCTTGACTGTACATTCTATCTGTGTCACCATGTATTTTAGTTTTAAGGGATGAAATTGCAGAAGGTTTTAAAGATGAAAAAAATATTGCTTGTCTTGGTTGCCATTTTCTTATTCACCAACATAGAAACTTTATCTAAGGAAACAATCAACTTAACCGGTAAAGATAGCACCCGCATGATGGAGTTTTCATACAATGGAAAAACATATAGGGGTGAAGCTGTTGAGGTAACACCTGCCATTGTAAAAGTAAAGTCAGATGATGGAAGAATAGGAAATTTTTATGTCGATCATCTCAACATTGAATTCGCAGCAACCCTCGATATCCCTAATAGTCCTTACAAGAAACTGTATGAAGTCGGAAATAGGGTTTCATTTCAGTCTCCTATAACAACTATTCCCTCTGGAGTACAACCACAGGCAAAAAAAGAATCCACACAAAACCCAATCAGGAAGGGGCTAGAATCTGATTCAAATCCAAATCTTGAAAAATCGAAAGAACCCGCAGATATGCCGTGTATGTATGAAAGAAGAAATGGATTAGCTACAGTCGGCATACTTTCCATGAAAGTGGCCCCTGTAAAATACATTAATTTTTATGGAAAAGAAATAACCTCCTCTGATAGCAGACTTCAGATTTTACTCCGCATAAAAAACAATAGCCCAACAAGAAAATTGAGCTACAACACTTGGCGCACGGAATTTATATCGACCGGTGATGCATCACTTAAGGACAATCTCGGCAATAAGTATAAAGAAGTCGGCATTTCTATGGCTAAACCAGTACACGGTATCGAAAGAGAATCAATATATCCTGGCAAATCAATAGTTGACATTTTACTTTTTGAAGCTCCGATCGAGGTAGCCAGAACAATGACACTTCAGCTGAAAGGGACAAATTTAAAACAAAAACATCCCTTCAAATTTACTTTTCCAGTTAAAGATATCGAGAAATAATAATACAGAATACACTTTGACATAAATATTTCCAGCTCTCAAAGCATTAGAGAGTTGCTAGTTTGTAATCCCTGTTCTGCGGGAGAAAAATTTGCTGCACTGTTATCAGCTTGATTTTATAATGTTTTTTTGTTTGATTTTGTCCTTGCTTTCATCAATTGATAATTGATATAATTTCGTACATGAGACTACCTACACCTATACAAGCTAAGATCCCCTACGAGATATCACCTGAGCCCATGGATGGCGCCATTACTGCCTTTGGCGGTGCTGCCCTTCTAAGCCGTCTGTTCCGCAGCATGAAGTTGCCTGGTTCG
>JAAZFF010000155.1 GCA_012511845.1 Lentisphaerota bacterium | reverse complement strand
TTCCACGATATATCTGCTTATTGCAGGATCTTACACTCCTTTCTGCCTCGGCGGCATCCGCCACTACAGTCCGGGGTGGGCGTGGGCAATTTTCGGAATTGTCTGGGGAATCGCCATCTTCGGCATTGTTTTTCAATGTCTGTTTATCAACAAGTACCCGATTTTTTCCACAGCCACATACCTTGTAATGGGCTGGGTTGTTATAATTGCTGTTTATCCTCTCTGGAAATCAATGGGCACAAACGCTGTTATAGGAATAGCAGCCGGAGGTATTTTTTATACGATTGGGGTAATTTTCTATGCCATGAAACACATCAAGTACATGCATGCAATATGGCATCTGTTCGTACTTGGCGGAACTCTCGCCCAATATGGCGTAGTCCTGTATTATATAGCTCTTGGAAATTGTGGTCCCGGCATCTAGTTCGAGTTGATTATGACGTACAATACGCCTCCCGATAGTATTACAATCATAGCCGGATGGGGTCTTTTCCCTCTGTTGCTCGCCCGCGGGGCACGCGCAGCAGGTGTACGCCATATTTCCATGATCGGGTTCAAGCACTCAACATATCGAGCCACACTTAAAATGGCAGACAAAGCAAGGGTGGTGCCTTTCGGAAATCTTGAAATGCTGAACATCGCACTGAAAGAAACAGGATGCAAAAACACTTTTCTCTCAGGACAAATCAACCCCCTTGCCCTATTCCGCACACGCACTGACGAAGGTTTCAAGCGCGAAATAGGCTCAATCAAAATCCGCCATGCACACTCCCTGTTTTTATGCTTCGTTGAGTATTTGGAAAATATGGGAGCAAACATCCTGCCATCATCTCTTTTTATGGGCGAACATATACCTGGTGCCGGTATATTAACGAAGCGAAAGCCGGATGAACGTGAAGATGACGACATGGAGTACGGAAACCATATAGCGCAGAAAATTGCTGACCTTGATATCGGTCAATCTGCCGCAATAAAAGATGGTGTCGTTCTTGCCGTAGAAGGCTTCGACGGTACAAACGGCGCAATAAAACATGCCGGACGTATAGCCAGGCGCGGGGCAGTGCTTTCGAAGGTCGCCAAGGAAAACCACGACATGCGTTTTGATATTCCCATAGCAGGAACGAAAACTATAAAAGCAATGCGCAGTGCGGGGTTTTCAGCGATGAGCGTTCAGGCACACCGGACCATTATTGTAAACATGGAAGAAACAGTGCGATTAGCTGATAAATATGGAATAAGCATCCGTTCCATCCAATCGCCTTATCCACCGGCACCCATATTTGACAAGCCGTAAAATGTTATTTTTCCACTTCGTGCGATGAGCCGAAGCCTATTTTTCCGCCATCTAGCTTATCACGCAAATCATCAAGAACACGGCTTATGCTTTCGCGTTTTTCCCGCTCACGTATTTCATTCTCGAAAAGAACCATCTGGGAAGTTCTCTCCGAAATAAAGTCCATTACCCCGAAGCCGATCAGCCTCACAGGTCTGCCTGCTCTTCCCTCCTTCTCATAAAGCATCCGTGCCATTTCACGAAAAGTCATATCGTCGCAGGAAGGTTCTTCAAAAGGACGTTGCCGTGTTATGGATGTAAAGTCTTCCCACCGCAGCTTCAACCTGCCGGTGCAGGCAAATTTCTCCTGCTTTCGTACGCGGTGCGCCACATCAGATGCCAATTCCAGAAGCACGGCAAGTATCTTTTCTTCATCCACTGCATCCTCGGAAAACGTATGCTCCCGTGAAATGCTCTTTTCCTCTCTCTCCGGCTCCACAGTCCGTGAGTCACGCCCAAAAGAAAGTTCCCTTATATGAAGTGCAGCGTTTTCACCGATACTCCGAATTAAACTATCCATATTAATTTTCTGAATATCAGCTATCGTCCGCACACCCAATTTTCCCAGAGTGGCAGCCATTGTTTTGCCAACCCCGAAGATTCTTCTAACCGGCAGAGGCGCAAGAAAAAGCCGAACGCCTTCCGGATCAGCAGGCACAACAGTAAGTCCGTCAGGTTTCTGCAAGTCGCTCGCAACCTTCGCCAGAAACTTGTTATGCGCCACACCTACAGAAGCCGTAAGGGAAAGTTCACTTTTGATATCGCTGCGTATGCGCCTTGCTATACTCACACCATCACCGAAAAGCTTTCGCACGCTGCTCACATCGAGAAAGGCCTCGTCGCACGACAGCCCCTCAACAAAAGGTGTATAACGATCAAATATCTCGAAGATTTGTCGTGATACATCCATGTAGAGATCATGATTCCCCCTGATAAATATCGCATCCGGACAGCGCCTGTATGCTTCGCGCGAGGGCATTGCAGAGTGAATCCCAAATTTGCGCGCTTCGTATGAAGCGGCAGAAACTACGCCCCGCTCATGCGAGCCTGCCCCGACAACGACAGGTTTACCTCGCAATTCAGGATTATCACGCTGCTCCACGGATGCAAAAAAAGCATCCATGTCGACATGAAGTATACTCCGATTCATGCAGTCGGGTTTATCGACCATATCACCGGGCATTAAGTACAACCCCTTTATTTCTACTTGTCAACTGCCGCGTCAACCGTTTCTCCAAAATACTCCAGAGCCAGAAACCGTACCATCACCACAATAAACGCGCTCAAAGGTATAGCTAGCACCATCCCCAATGCCCCGCCAATTACAGAAGCCCAGAAGAACAGTGAAAAAATAACAGCAAAAGCATTCAAACCCGTTCGTTTTCCAACTATCTTCGGTGTTATGAAATACGCATCCAGCATTTGAACGGCGGTGAAAATTAGAAATACGACCATCAGCCTTACCCAGCCGAGCGTTGTTCCCTCAAGCCCCGTGAGGCTCATAAAGGACCATCCCACGCCCTTGCCGCCAAACAGAGCCAAAGCGCAGATCACAGGCATTCCCGTTATATTTCCGAGATACGGTACAATATTGATGATGCCCAGGGTAATACCGAGAATCATCCCATAACTGATTCCTGCAATAAATTGAAACCCGAAGCCGAACATTATTCCAAGAATAAATGCCACCAGCACCTGCCCACGGAAGAAAGCCACTACAATTCGTATGAATTCATCGATTAAAAAACGTACATTTTTTCTCGTACGTTCACTGGCGCCAATCATGTATTTTGTAAAATCTGCGCCTTCAAGCGGACGCGATGCCAGGTAAATCACCATATAAACAGGCAGAACGAACCACGCCACACCTGCCACTACAATCCCTTTCAGATAATCCCAGACAGTAAAGGCGGAAGAACCGAGAGATGATGTAACCTTGCCTATCTTGGAAACATCAAACCAGTTCTGGGGATTCAACTGCTGAATCAGCGGCATGAGATCATGAGCATCCGCAAATTCCATCACTCTTGGAAGACGCGTAGTTCCCGCCTCGTAAATCCACTTTGCCAATCCCGGAAGCGCATTAAACAAAGCTACGAGCTGATCTGCAAGGAGGCTTCCGAAGAAAAACAGGAACATTCCCAACGGTACAATTATAGCCACAAGCAGCACAACAATAGCTGTATAGTTTGCCGTACTTCTTAGCGAGATCGTGCGCCGCTCCAGGGCTTCCCTCTTCTCTCCCTCGGCAACCGCAACTCTTCTGCCTAGCTTCTCCCCTCCAAAAATGCTCCAGAAAAACAGGCGTAATCTGTCGTAAACCGGCTTTATAACCTCAGAAATTATCAATGCCACAATTGGAGGCAATAATACATTGCTGTGCACATTTATAAACTTGAAAACATAGAAAACAATAAGGCTCACCAGCCCGAACACCAGGCATAATGAAAGCATTGAAATGGCTCTTGTTATAATGATGTTCTGTTTTTTTGTAAAAGTGATTTTATTTACAAACTCTCTTTTACGAGATTTTTCAGTATCGTCCATCGTCTATTTATTAGTTTTAATATAAACACATGTTTTACTCAAGCAAGCGGATCCATCAATTTTTTATATGATTTCGACAAACCGGATCGTGCAGCCTTGATGTCTTTTAACTCCATGTTGACAGCTTCCCGCAACATTGCAAGATCAAGCCCTGCCGTAGCTCCAAGATGTGTTTTGGCTGCTGCGGCATCGTCAGGATCAACGGCTTTCAGTTCATCGAGGTTATCGCGCACCTGATGATACGCGTCGCGGAATGGCATCCCGCCTGCAACAAGCTCTAGTGCACGATCGGTGGCGAACACTTCAGGACTGAACGCAGCTCGCAGCTTATCAGGCACAGGTTTAAGTCCGTCAATCAGGCGCGCCATAATTCTAAGACTCTTGCGCGAGGCATCAAAACTCTCCATCAGCATTTCCTTCGAATCCTGCAAATCCCTGTTGTATCCACCCGCCATAGCCTTAATCAGTGACGCAATACCGGCAGACATCCCTATAAGTCGCGCTGACTTCGCACGAATCAACTCGCATACATCAGGGTTGTACTTCTGCGGCATAATGCTGCTGCCGGTGCAGAACTCCCTGGGTATTTTAAAGTAGCCGAACTCAGGGGCAGAAAATATCACCAGATCTTCTGCCAGCCGGGAAAGCGAAAGCATTACCTGGCAGAGTGCAGACACTGCCACAGATTCCGTTTTGCCGCGCGAATTACCGGCATACATCACATTATGCACGGGTTCACGGAAGCCAAGCAGTTTTGATGTCAGTATCCGATCAATAGGCAAGGGAACTCCGTAGCTTGCCGCCGAACCCAGCGGACAACTATCTGCGAAATCGTATGCAGCCCACATTAGAAAAATATCATCGAGAAGAGCCTCGGCGTAGCACGACGACCAAACACCGACTGTGCTCGGCATGGCAGGCTGAAAGTGCGTCCTGCCAACCATAGGTAACATTTCATGCTTTTTGGCAAATCTGTTGAGAGCTCTGGCAAGAACCATCATTTCTTCCATGGCTCCGAGGAGCTGATCACGCATATAGAGGCGTAAAGCCGTTGAAACCTGATCGTTGCGACTCCTGCCCGTATGTATGCGCCTGCCCAAATCTCCAAGTTTCTCAGTAAGCGTTCTCTCGATTGCAAGATGACAATCCTGATCGGCTTCTGTAATAACAAATTTTCCGGCTCGCGCCACTTCAGCGATATTCGCCAGTTCCTTAACTATCGCATCACGCTCCTCAGATGTAAATATCGGCGGTTCAACTTTCATCCTGGAAAGCATTGTTACATGCGCGGCACTGCCAAGACAATCCCACTCCACAAGCTTTAAGTCCAATACGGGATCTTTGCCAACCGTAAAGGAAAGAACATCAGAATCCACATCACCGACAACTGTTTTTGTTTCAGAAGACTTTTTCATGTCACATATTGATTTGTTTGATATCTTTGAATGTAACTTTATCAAAAAGAAAGACTGGTATACAGGAGAACCTTTCAGTATCCGGATATTGCGGGCACTCATTTCAACTTTCAAACTCCACGTCGCCCACAATAACTTTTTCAATTTCCCCGCCATGAAGCCGCAAAATCAGGTGCCCCTCATCATCGACCCCCGCCGCTGTTCCTGAAAGTCTTGTGCCGTCGGGCTGCGACACGCTTACACGTGCGCCGTGCAGTGCATCAAACTCGTTCCATCTTCTTATAACCTGATCCGTATTGCCGCTTTCCAGTTTCTCAAGCCAAAAACCTGTGCGTTCCACCCATTCGAGAAGCAGTTCATCACGATTGTGGCTGAGTCCCGACTCTGCCATGAGCGACGTACCGGGAAAAATGGTGCGCTCCGGCAAATCCTGTGGCAGGGTGTTGACATTGACACCAAGTCCTATAATTACGATCGGATCGCTTCTGCTCGTCAATGATGCTTCGCACAGTATTCCTGCTACCTTGCGCTTATTTACGAGTACGTCGTTCGGCCACTTGAGGGAGGCTTTCAGACCGCACGTCCGGCGTATGGCTTCGACTGCGGAAACGCCGCACAACAGTGTCATCAGGGAAATTTCTGAAACGGAAACAGCAGGACGTGTAACAAGTGAGGCGTATAGCCCCGTACCGGCGGGGGAAAACCAATCGCGTCCGTTTCTGCCGCGTCCCCTGCTTTGTGAGTCTGCCGCTACGACTGTAAAACTCTGTGCCCCGTCCAGCGCAAGGCGCATCGCCTCATCGTTAGTTGATGGAAGCTCTTTATAACGTCGTATATCGATTTTCATAATTCAGGGAGCTATCTGATTGCGTTATTGTATCTTTCAATTTGATGGCTATTTACGCCAGATATCCATATACTAACACAAAAAACTGATAAAAGGAGAAAATCGTGAGTAATATTACAAACAATCCCGCCCTTTTAAATATTTCAGGCGTTTTACCGCACCTGGCTGTAAAGGCTGATCATTTCCCTGCCCGTACTGAAACAGGTATCGGAGCCCTTATGCCCTGGGCAGGAGTGCTGTGGTTCATTACTTACGTGGCGCATAAAGCAGGTAGCGGAGGAGGCACTGGATTATTCAGTATCGACGATTCCTTTACCATTGTAAAGCACCCTGAATCCGTAGTCGGCACGTACGCAAACAGAATGATTCACCGCGAAAGCAATAATCTTATAATAGGACCTCACAAGATTGATACAGATGGCAATGTGTCCACGTTCAAAGACTTGACAGACGTACGCCTTACAGCTACATGCCGTCATCTTGAAGACCCCGCCAACAAGGTCTATTTTCTGGGAATGGAAGGAGAGTTTTTTGAGGCTGATGTGCGGACAATGGAAGTAAAGTTTTTAGCCGATCTGATAAAGGAGCTTTCTGTTGGAGGCTCCACACTACCGCACTTTAAATCTGCTTCTACAAACCATCATCGCGTAGTTGTTGCCAACAACAGCTATTATCCCGAGGATTTCATAAATCCGGAAGGCTGTGGAGGTCGTCTCGCCGAATGGGACGGCAAAACATGGAAGATTCTTGAACGCACCCAATTCAATACTACTGCGTGCAGGGGTGGGCCCAATCCCAACAATCTCGGCCCTGCCACATTTGCCGTCGGGCAGGATCGCGCATCTACAATATTCGAGGTTTATCTGTCTGATACCGGGTGGAAAACTTACCGGCTTCCCAAAGCGACACATACGCAGGACCATGCCTGGACAACAGAATGGCCTCGCATAAGGGAAGTTGAGAGCGAGCGCTGGCTCATGAACGCAGGAGGAATGTTTTATGAGTTGCCGGCGATGACATATGCTGACAGCGTGTGGGGTTTGAGACCAATAAGCACACACCTTCGAATAATAGGAGACTTCTGCTCCTGGAACGGTCTTCTTGTACTTGCCGGTGATCAGACAACACCAATTAACGACACAAACCTGGAAGGCGGTCAACCGCAGGCAAATCTGTGGTTCGGAAAAACTGACGACCTCTGGCAGTTTGGAAAGCCTTCCGGCTGGGGCGGCCCCTGGTGGGACAGCAAAGTTGATGCAGACAAGCCTAGCGACCCCTATCTGATGACAGGTTTCGACAAAAAGTGTCTGCATATAAATCATGATGGCGGAGAAGGAACGGGAGTGAAGATTCAAGTCGACTTCATGGGTCATGGAAGATGGTCTGATTACGAAACCCTGACTGTGCGTGAAGGTTATGCATATCACGTATTTCCTGAAGGTTTCAGTGCACACTGGGTGCGTTTGATACCTGTCAGGGAAGGTACGGCAACGGCCCAGTTCTTCTACACCTGAGCAACCAGGTTGGATTGGTCAGACTGGCGAAAGTCGATTCTTTCGATAATTCATTAGCCTGCTACTGCAACCACAGCAGCAGATGCAGGTATGGAGTCCTGCGGTCCCAGCAGCACGGCGGTTTGCGGAGAAACGCGCCCTACCTTGCCTGACTGCACGATGCAGGTACGGAGTCCGGCGGTACCACCAGCACGGCGGTTTGCGGAAAAACGCGCCCTACCTTGCCTGACTGCACGATACTGGTATGGAGCCCGGCGGTCCCAGCAGCACGGCGGTTTGCGGAGATTTGTTAAAATATGGAGAATTATTTAAACACATGTTTTAATAATTTTGCAAAAAAGAGCTAAAATGAAGTGTTCTAACCTTGCAAACAGCAACTTCATAGAGTATCATGTGGGCTCTTTTTTCGCAGGCAAAAGCAGGTAATAATCTGCTGAATTGCTACGTGCATTGAACAGGAGATTCCATAATTCAAATGAAAATTATAGTCTGCATAAAGCAGGTTCCGGACACAACTGATGTTAAAATCAACCCGGAAACGAATACTTTGATAAGAGAAGGCGTAGTATCTATTACTAATCCGTACGATATGTATGCCATAGAAGCAGCGTTGCAGATAAAGGCTCTTGCCGGGGGAGACAGCACTGTCACAGCCCTTTCAATGGGTCCGCCACAGGCAGAAGCGATTCTGCGCGATGCTATTTCGATGGGGGTGGATAGCGGTATTCTGCTTAGTGATCGTGCCTTTGCCGGTGCTGACACATGGGCTACAAGCTACGCTCTCTCAAAGGCAATTGAGCATATCGGCGATGTTGATTTGATTGTTTTCGGAAAACAGGCGGCGGACGGTGATACTGCCCAGGTCGGACCGGGAGTAGCTACACACCTGGATTTGCCGCAGATTACATACGTTAGAAAACTCGGCGAAATCACAAGTGAAACAATTACTGCAGAACGCATGCTCGAGGATGGTAACGAGACCATAAAGTCGCAACTTCCGTGCGTTATGACTGTCGTAAAAGAAATCGGCGAACCGAGGCTACCGTCACTTCGCGGTAAAATGGCTGCAAAAAAAGCAGAAATTACTGTATGGAAAGCAGAAGACATAGGGTGCGAACCTGACAAGTGCGGTCTTAACGGTTCTCCGACAAAAGTTGTTAAAATATTCACTCCTGCTGCCAGGGGGACCGGCGAGATATTTACAGGCGAGCCTCATGAGGCAGTAAACGCACTCGTTGAAAAACTTATACCGGTCATAGTAGGGGCTTCCAACTGATCGAACTGAAAACATTTTATAAAATTGGAACTAAAATATGTCTGATTCATTACTGAAAATCGATGGCGACCTCTGTATTGCCTGTGGTGCCTGTATTTCAACATGTCCGTTCGGGGCACTTTCCATGGGCGAAAGAATTGTGGAATGTGATGGCGATTTGTGTACCGGATGCGGTGCATGCATACCTTCATGCCCTGTTTCAGCTTTATCAATCCCTGAAAGCACTGTTGAGGGAACGAAAAGCGCTGCAGAATGGAAGGATGTTTTCGTAGTTGTTGAGCAATCCGACGGCTACATCCATTCGATCACCTGGGAGCTTCTGGGGGAGGCGAAAAAGCTGGCGGCATCACTTGGAGTAAAGGTAGGCTCTATCTTAATCGGACACGATGTATCGAATCTCGTATCAGAACTGACTGAGCGCGGTTCAGATATCGTATATGTGGCTGATCGCGAGGAGCTGACCTATTTCCAGGATGAGCGATATGCAGCCGTTATAATTGAAGCTATAGAAAAATATCACCCGCAAGTTATCCTCTGCGGGGCAACAGCCGTAGGACGTTCGCTCGTATCTCGCGTGGCAGTAAATGTAAAAGCAGGACTGACGGCAGACTGTACGGGGCTGGACATTGATCCCGACACACAAAATCTGCTTCAGACACGCCCTGCTTTTGGCGGCAACATAATGGCAGTTATTGAAACCCCGAATCATCGTCCGCAGATGGCAACGGTCCGACCGAAAGTTATGAAAGAAGCAGAGATTGAGCCGGGACGCACCGGTGAAACAGTAATGCTTGAGCTGGCAGACGCTATTTTGAAAGCAAGAACGGAAAGATTATCATGGGAGTCAACAGAGGGACCGACAGTTAATATTTCCGAGGCAAACATTATTGTGTCGGGTGGGCGCGGAATGCAGAAGCCGGAAAACTTCAAGCTGCTGGAGGAACTTGCAGAAGTTATAGGTGGCGGCGTTGGTGCATCACGTGCTGCCGTTGACTCTGACTGGATTCCTTACGCACACCAGGTCGGGCAAACCGGTAAAACAGTATGCCCTTCAATTTATATCGCATGTGGAATAAGCGGACAGATTCAGCACCTTGCAGGAATGAGTACATCCGATATAATAGTAGCGATAAACAAAGACCCGGAAGCTCCCATTTTTGGGGCAGCTACATATGGGATTGTAGGTGATGCACTTACCATTGTTCCGCTGCTGACCGCTGCGTTTCGTAAAAGACTCGGCAAAGACTGAGAACCTGCACACTATTTTTAAAACTATTGAGAAACCTATGTTGAGATGACACGCCTTCGGCACATTCCGTCGAATGTCATGGCGGGATTCCAGAAACAAAATATTTCTATTAATGCTCCGCAGGAAGAACTGCGCGTGCTGGGAATTGATGCTTCCCTTCGCTCAACGGGTATCGGTGTTATTGATTATAATGGCACTTCAATGAAATATATTGACGGGCTTGTTATAAAAAACAAGGCAAATGCACCGCTTTCAGCCTGTTTATTCAACTTGTCTTCTGAACTTGAAGCTTATATTGATAAACACAAGCCTGTTCATGTTGCGATAGAAGGAATCTTTTACTCAAGAAACGCCCGTACTGCACTGCGTTTGGGTCATGCTCGCGGCGTATTGATAGAAACATGCTCAAAGGCGGCTTTGCCGATATACGAATATGCACCGAGAAAGATAAAACAGGCTGTTACCGGCATGGGAACAGCCACAAAAGAACAAATACAACACATGATGATGCGTGTGTTGAATCTGGAAAAGCTTCCTCAGGAAGATGTTGGAGACGCCCTGGCTATAGCAATAACGCACATCCACAATATGAGCGGCATTGCGTCATTGGCACCAAAGCCCATTTAATCATCGGAAAAATCGGTTCTGGCTGACTTTCCGGTACTCCTGTCAATTTTTTCAAGAAAGCTTTTTGTTTTTTCAACAGAAGTTTCAATGCTTGTTTTTGCGGCATTCAGATTCCACTTTTTGAGCTGCTGCTGCCCCTCGGGCGTTCTAGAATAAATTACACCGGCAACTTGGGCAGCAATAACGAAAAGAGTGACAGACACGGA
Source organism: Lentisphaerota bacterium (assembly GCA_012511845.1). Lineage (GTDB taxonomy): Bacteria > Verrucomicrobiota > Kiritimatiellia > RFP12 > UBA3636 > JAAZFF01. The sequence continues at coordinate 1,332 of JAAZFF010000155.1, read as the reverse complement.
CATTGCTGCTTCGGGTATATGTCGTCTCATTATCATGGCAAGCAGCTGACCGGATCCTCCCCCCAAAAGCACATTCCATATAAAACCTGAAGTTGACGAGCGCATTTTACGTGCCTTCATTCTTCTGAAGTCTTGCTCAACCATGAGAAAACCGGCTGAGTTTATGATAACAATCCATATCCAGAAAGCCATGCCAGGTTCCTCCTTGATAATTAGCTGAGTTTATTATATTGAATTTATAAAATTCGGCTTAATTATATCAGCGCGAGGAATTTTGTGCAATTAGTTCATGTTTTATAATTTACAAGAGTGAATTGCCGCAACTCGTCAAAAACAAAAATTTTGCAACAACTGCTTTGGATATGATACAATTCTGATGTCAGTTCAGGTGACACCAAATGCAAGGGAACCCATTTCCAATGGCTACATTCACCACCATCCTCCGATCCCGATTAATAGTAATATTATCGTTGTCGTTATTTTGTGCCGTTTTCTCATGCGGAACGGAGCAGGCTGGTGCATATATGGCAGAAATGATAGCAGATGATATCAGGATGGCGTGGCTTTCAGATCCGCCTGCACCAGTCGATGAAATACATACGGAGTATCATGAACTTGAGGTAATCCCCGATGATTTCCCAATGGTCTTCAGAGTGCGGATGTGCGACAGCGACGGCGCAGTGGAGTTTCTGGAGGAACCTGACGGGACGATATTTTTCACAGTCCAGGGTTTTCACGGCACAGGCACCGCAGCCTTCAACCCCTGGCTTGCTGCCGACTTGCATGGTGCTCCACGAGAGCCAATGTGGCTGCCGTCGAGCGTGGAACGCGTCTATTTCCCGGCTACCGCAAAGACGCCAGCCATATTCCCTGAACCTTGTGCACATGCCGGAGCTCTGCCCTCAAGTCTGAGGTTCACTTCCATTTCTGTTCTGAGCAATGCCGTTGCACTCGGCATCGGGTGGTCTGACGCCAACCCACCACCCGGTAGCGAGCTAGATCTTTTTGGCACTACAAACCTAAGCCACCCCACTTGGAGCTGGATGACGCGTTTTGCAGTTGATACCACAACGAACGAAACCGTGTTTCCGCTGTCACCTGCCACGGTTTTTCCCGAGGCGCTGTCGCTGATGGACGCAATGCTCCATCCGCCATCCCCCATTTTCACGGGCTGGAATGTCCACACAAACCCGCCGATCCCCGAGGGCATGGAGCAGTTTTTTCCACAGGAATACGTGCCCGGTGCAGTTGTCTCAAATGCAATTTACAGCGGAAACTCAGGCACGTCGGCATTTTTCCGCCTCGGAACACTGCTTGACAGCGACGGCGACG
>JAAZFF010000154.1 GCA_012511845.1 Lentisphaerota bacterium | reverse complement strand
GTATGGAATAGCTGTTACAGAGCATTTGGCGTAGGACCAGCTCCCTAAAGGACTATAGAGGGGATCATTTTTTGCAGGAGTTTTTTTGCGGTAAGCTTTCATCTTTATTACCGGTATTCCCTTGATGCTGCCGGAAGTACTTTCGGACACCTCAAACTCCGGGTCAAGTGGAAGATAAATATGATTCAATCCACGACCGTTATCAGCAGATTCGAGACAATATACGACCGGACCGCGCTTCAAGGCAATGCGATCTGGATTTTGCCTTGCATTTGGATTTGCTTCTATGCGCTCCACAGGCATAGAGAGGGTTAGCGTAATTTTGTCACCTTTTTCCCATTTGCGCTGAATTCTGATATATCCCATGATGATGTTGTAAGCAGATTTCGGCTTCCTCCCATTTATCTTGAGAGTTGCTGATTTGCACCAGCCAGGCACGCGCAGAGCAACAGTGAAAGAGGCAGTCTGTTCAGGCAATACTGATATCAGAATCTTGCCATCCCACGGATAATCAGTTTCTTGAACAATTTTTACCGGTATATCATTAGGTGTAAAATTTACTTCGCTATCGGCATATTGATGTACAGCTATCAGCGAATCATTTGCCGTGTAAAGGAATGTCGGTATTTGGGCTATAAGTCTTGTGATGTTTGTAGGGCAGCAGGAACATTCAAACCAGTCGTTTCTTCTGTAATTGTAATCATCACTTATAAAAGTTCCGTTACCGTTGAACCCCGGGTACGAAGCCAACGGGTTGCCGTAGAAAAACTTTGTACCATCGAGAGAAACACCCGATAAAATTCCATTGTACAGTGTCTGCTCAATAACATCAGAATATGTTGAATTCAGCTCTGTTTCGAGCATTTTCATTCCCCATAGTGCCATTGATATCGATGCGCATGTTTCAAGGTATGCGCTTTCATCAGGTAAGTCATATGCCGTAGTGAATCCTTCGTTGCGTAGGGTCTGCCCAATACCGCCTGATATGTGTATATAACGTGATATCATCTCTTTCCATAACCGGCGGGATGCGTTGAGAAGAGTTTTATCATCAGTTGCAATAGCCACTGCAGTCATACCTATGTACAGGTACACTGCGCGTACTGCATGTCCTACAGGTTTTGTCTGTTCACGTACGGGAAGATGGGCTTGAGTGTATTCGTACACTCGGTGAGGATTGTTTGTATCAGGTGTTTCTCCACGCTTAGCCGCTTCTTTATCAAAGTAGTTAGGTTTTCTGCCGCGTTCTTCGATGAAATATTGGGCAAGTTTCAGGTAGCGCTTCTTTTTTGTAGCTTCGTAAAGACGAACAAGAGCAAGTTCAATCTCCTGATGCCCCGGGTAGCCTCGCATCTGCCCGCGCTTTCGCCCGAATACACTTTCTATATAATCTGCATATTTGCATGCAATATCTAAAAAAGAAGTATCTTCTTTTATATTGAAATGAGCCACAGCAGCCTCTATCACATGACCTGCGCAGTATAGTTCATGATTGTCACGGAGGTTGGTCCAGCGTTTACCCGGTTCAATAGTTGTAAAATAGGAGTTCAGATACCCATCAGGTTGCTGGGCTGAAGCAAACAGGTCAACGATTTCTGCTACTTTCTTTTCCAGCTTTTCATCATCATTTGTTGCCAGACTGTAACAGCACCCCTCTATAACCTTTGCTGTATCTGAATCCCAAAAAATATGAGGTCGATTTGGTTGACCCGGCTTCCAATTCTGCTTCAGAGCCTCAACCCGGCCTGTTTTTTCCAGTTGATCTAAAATTGCCGGCAGTGTTTTTTTTCGGTTGTTCTCCATTCTTTCATTCCAGAATCCTCCGTTTATTTTTGCTTCATTTAAAGAGAAGGAATTATATATTCCAAGTTTCTGAGATTTCGTTTTCATTCTGATTCCCTTTATTATTCAGAGTTTGGACAACATTAAAATACTACGTCGTTAATGATATCATCTCACCGCTGATACAGTCCAGAAGCAAAACAATTGAATTTCCGGGCAGGTAAATGGTACAATACAAGCATATATTATGGCTAAAATTGTACCAAATAGAGTAATTGATGAGATTCGCAGCCGCAGCGATATTGTGGATGTTATTTCATCCCGTGTACCATTGAAGAAATCCGGTTCTTCGTATAAGGCGTGTTGTCCGTTTCATAAAGAGAAGACACCCTCTTTTATAGTTAATCCATCCCGCGAATCTTTTAAATGCTTCGGTTGCGGTGAAGGGGGAGACGTCTTTTCGTTTTTAATGAAATACGAAGGTCTGACTTTTATAGATGCAGTTAAAACTTTGGGCAACAGGTGCGGGGTTGATGTTGATTGCGACGATGATGTCGGAGAGTCATCAGCAAGGAAACGGCTTTTTGCACTTCATACAGAGCTGTCTGAATTTTACAGGCGATGTTTACTCCGGATGAAAAAATCGGAAGAAGCAAGAGAGTACCTGAAGTCGCGTGACCTGCCTGAGGAAGTGCTTGAAAGTTTTAAAATCGGGTATGCTCCCGAGTATCCCGGCACCTTAGAGAAATTTGCAAAAAAACATAAATATACTATTGATGAACTGGTTGCCGCCGGACTGGGTGTTCCTCTGGATAGACCTCGCAAGGGGCAAAATCTGTATGACAGATTTCGCGGTCGGCTTATGTTTCCCATTTTTGATACACAGGGTCGGGTTATAGCCTTCAGTGGACGAATTTTACACTCCTCCAAGAAAGTTGCTAAATACGTAAACAGTCCGGAAACTGCTATTTTTACGAAAAGCCATGTTCTTTACGGACTTGATAAAGCTCAGCGCAATATAGTGTCCGCACCATTTCGTGAGGCGATAATTTGTGAGGGACAGATCGATGTCATGCGTTGCCATGCATGCGGCTTTGACAGGGCAGTGGCATCACAGGGAACGGCATTTACCAACTCTCACGCAAACCTATTGAAGCGCTATGCCGACAGTGCTGTGCTCGTTTTTGACCAGGATGCGGCAGGTCAGAAATCTGCAATACGTACAGGAGCTGAATTACTCTCGGTTGGAATTTCTGTACGTGTAGCTCAGATGAAAAAAGGCGATGATCCTGATTCGTTTCTGAAAAACAATTCACCGGATGCCTTTAACAAAATTCTTTCCGAAGCTGTTGGACTCGTTCAATTTCAGGTGAAATACCTTCGTTCACAGGAGCCTGATCCGGATTCTGCAGGGGCAGCTGGAAGAATATCCGGCAATGTGCTAAACACTGTAGCTGTTTGCCTTAATGAAGTTCATAAGGCACGGATGTTGCAGGAAGTGGCACAGTTGATGAACATTCCTGAAAGTGCCTTGCAAAGCGAACTTGCGGGAATTGAAGAGGCATTGCGTCGTCAGCAGGAGGCAGCAGAAAGAAGAAACCAGATTCGTGCTGATGCCGGGGATGCATCGGCATTGACCCAATCCAGCTCACCCACGAGCTCTCAATATGCAGAGCCGATGATTTATGTCGATGACGAAGTGTTCTTTACGGAAAGTTCGCATGCTGATTTATCAGAAAAACGAAACAACAAAATAAAAAACTTACCTGAAAAGTGCGATCTTGCAGTTTGCGAATTGCTTGTTCACACGTTTTACGATGATAAATCTGTAGCAGAATTTTTAATGGAACTTCTTCCGGCATGGTTGATAAAAGGTGACATATGCCGTAAAACTGTTGAATGCTTTTACTCTTCTCTTGAAACCGGTGAAGATAGAATTGCAGAATTACAGGAAGCAGATGAAGAGTTCAGGGAGTTTGTCGGAGCACTTGCTGTAGCACCTGACAAAACAGGGGGCAGGGAAAACTTTACAGTTCTTGATTTGGTCCGGGATTTGATTCTCAAGCAATGGAGCAGATGGTGTATAGACAGTCGTTCCCGGCTGAATCATAATTCTTCAGGTGATAGTTCTGAAGAAAACTCACGCCGCAGAATTGATTTGATGCTGAAAGAACGTGAACTTAAACGATGGTCAACAGGTGAAGAAATTGTGCGTACACTTGTCGCCGTTGAGAACGAGCCTGACGAAGATATTGAAGAGCAGGCACAGCCTCGAGATAACAGCCTTACTGCCAGAGAAAATGCAAATGAGTTTGACGCATATAGCGAAACTCAACTTTCTTACTTGGAAAACTTAACGCCCGCAGATGAAGTGTATGCGGAAGATTTTTACGACGATTATTAATTAGGTCGAGTAGAAGAACTGTCTTTGTGACGGTAGACGATGCGTCCTTTCTCCAAATCATATGGAGACATTTCAACGGAAACCTTATCGCCAGTTGTTATTTTTATAAAAAATTTACGCATTTTTCCTGATATATGCGCAAGGATTACGTGACCGTTATCAAGTTTTACCCTGTACATTGTTGCCGGGAGAACTTTGACTACAGTTCCTGTTACTTCAATACAATCGTCTTTTGCCATAAAAAAGCTGGATTTTTCCTTAAAACTCTAGTTAAATTAAACGCTGTAATGTTAACGTATTATGCATAAAAAAGCAATATTTTGTTTTTCAGAGATGAAAATAGGTGCAATTTTGTCTGTCAAATGAAATTTTGCAGTAGAGCAGTTTTTGCGTTATAATAAATAAAATATTCAGACTGCTGATTAAAAATTGTACTTTTGATTTAAAATAATAAGGAGCTGTTTCAGACAGGAGTAAAATGATATGAAAAGCCTTTGTTATGTAAGTGTACCCGGATAAACACGACGAGTATGAACGTCGCCACCAGCGAATCTGGGATGAGCTGGCTGCAGTACTCAAGGAGCACGGAGCGCATAATTATTCAATTTTCCTTGATCGTCGTACAAATCAGCTCTTTGCCTATGTTGAACTGGATAGCGAAGAGCGCTGGAATGCCGTTGCAGGGACAGACGTATGTAAGCGCTGGTGGGCTTCGATGAAAGACTTGATGCCATCGAATCAGGATAACAGTCCGGAATCACGCGAATTGCGTGAAGTTTCTCACCTGGACTGAGAATTTTTTCGTATTTGACAAATATGCCCACTTTTATGTATATTGTTCGGACTTTCAGTATTTCTGAATAATTTCAACGCCGGTGTAGCTCAATGGTAGAGCAGCTGATTTGTAATCAGCAGGTTGGGGGTTCGATTCCCTTCGCCGGCTCCATTCTAAAGCCCTGTAAATATGCGAGAAGGTGCATTTTTATTGGGTTTTTTTTGTTCTGGTTTTTCTCTCTTCTTGCGGTTTCTTTTATGTTCTCTTTGTTTTTGCCAGGGTCGCAACAAAAAGCAGATACAAAATCAATACGAAAATAACAAGTTTTGTTAGAATCGTAAAAAGTATTGAAGGATAGGTTTTGTTGCTGGAGTTCGGAAAATCTGGGAAGCAGCTTTTAATTTTGCTATAATACTCAAGTAGTTGTTGAGAGTACTGTTTGTTATTCAGGAAACGTGCTTAATGAGATTCAGGGATATAGTTATGAGAAACAATGGATTTATAATTCCAATTGTAATAGCGATAGTCAGCGTAGTATCGGGTTATGGGATAGGACGCTGGCATATTACATCAGGGAAAAAAAATAGTGAAAATGTTTCACTTCAATATTCTGATTCCGGGAAGCCAATGCCGATCGGTGATTCGGGACGTGTAAAGCCTGTGCGAAGAAGGGGGAGTTCATCCGCAAAAGAAGCTGAATCTTCCGGTGATAAATCGGAACTCTCATTTGATGAGTCATTCGCAATGAAGCTGCAACATCTGGGACGAAGGGGATCGCATGCTTTTTGGATGATGAGTGCCCGGGAGTCGTTGGAGTGGATGCAGTTGTTTTCGCAAATTGAACCTGGAGACGTTCGTAAATGGCTCGCTTATGTGGAAGACAACATGCCGGGTCCTGCGAAGCAGTATCT
>JAAZFF010000153.1 GCA_012511845.1 Lentisphaerota bacterium | reverse complement strand
GTATTGTCATGCTTGATGGAGTTTTTTCTGCCAGCAAAAAGGAGCACAATATTCTGCATGTTGATTTCGAATCGTTGATGAAAGCAACAGAAAAGAAATCGACAGAGCCTGACTCTTTTTTCGACAGGAATATGCCTGCATCGAAAGATTTAGCTTCTATAATTTACACATCGGGCACAACCGGTCGTGCCAAGGGAGTTATGCTCACGCATAATAATTTCATTGCGCAACTGGACAGTTCATTGCAGTATTTCAAAGTTTTTCCTGATGACAATTTTCTTCTTGTGCTCCCTCTTCACCATGCCTTCGCATTTACTGCCAACTTCCTTATACCGCTACATTGCAAATGCGAAATAAGTATGGTTGAGAACCTTCGTACCATTTCAGAAAACATGAAAGAGGTATCTCCCACAATATTGCTTGCTGTGCCGCTTCTTGCAGAAAAAATGCTTAAAGCCATACTTGCAAAACTCAACCGGAATCCTGCTGCAAGGATTATGATGAAGATTGGATTGAGCAGGGTTGTAGGCAAGAAAGTCGTTGAAAATATTGGCGGACGCTTGCGCATGATCATCTGTGGCGGTGCAGCATCAGATCCGGAAATGCTGAAAACTTTCAAAAAATTAGGTATTCTTGCATTTGAGGGTTATGGACTTACTGAAACTTCCCCCATCGCAGCTCTTCATGAGGAAGGCGATATTCGCTTCGGGTCGGTTGGAAAAGCACTTCCCGGTTGCCCTGTCAGGATTAAAGATCCGGACGAGAACGGCATCGGCGAAGTCCAGATCAAGGGTCCGATTGTTATGCAGGGATATTTCCGTAACGACGCTGCCACGGCAGAGGTGTTTGATGGCGAATGGTTCTGCTCCGGTGATCTGGGTAAAATGGACAAGGACGGATACCTTACTATTACAGGCAGGAAAAAAAGCCTCATTGTAAACAGGGAGGGTAAAAATATATACCCGGAGGAAGTGGAGCTTGCAATAAAGGCAAGTGATTATATCCTTGAATCTGTTGTTATAGGATATCGCCTGAATGGAGAAACAGGAGAACGTGTAGGAGTTATTGTTGTCCCGAATCTCGACAGATTTGAAGAGGATCGCAAAGAAAAAGGCCAGTCCATGACAGATGATGAAATTATTGAACTGTGCAAGAAAGAAGTTCAAAGAACTGTTAAAGAGATTGCCGACTATAAACGACCTCGCCGCATACATGTACGATTTGAACCGTTGGAGAAAACTACGACCCAGAAGGTCAAGCGTTACCTGTACTCAATGGACGAAGCCTGATATTGTCCCTGAGAATATAAACAAAAAAGCCATACCGCTGAAACGGCATGGCTTTTTTTGATGCATTCAATCTTTAGTTATTCTACTGAAACCTGGAATGGACCGCATGGAATATCGGCACCATTCAGGAGGTTATAGACGGGATAATCGTCCCAGGCATGACGTACTGCCACAACTTCAACATCCTTGGGAGTTTCAACTATCACCTTGTTGTTTGCCAGGGAGGCTTTCGCCCACGATGCTTTACCGTCGGCATCTACTACCTGAAAACCAATTACATCCCCTCCCCCGTCGGTTGTTTTAAGACTATCGGCGTACTTGAAAGAAACTTCAAGACCGTTGTCTGTTTTGACTACACCGGTTGGATACGGACCTGTCTCTACAATATCCTTGCGACCATAGGTACGGTTCAGAGCAAGACGCGCAAGTCGCTCCCCTACCGTCTTTTTATCTTTGGGATGTATGTCATGATGATCACCGGCATCAAGGATTATTGCAGTCCCGGAGTTTTTTACATTTTCCCCGATCTGAGTCATCGTCCAGCGCATCCTCGCCCAGGCACTGTTATAAGGCTCTTTATGTGTCTGCATAAACGGGGCAAGTTGCACGAGATAGATCGGAAAATCTCCGCCTTTGAGATTTTCACGCCAATCTTCCGCCATAGCTTCGAAGAACTTTGTATACAAAGCCTCTCCGCCAACGTTGGAGCAACCCTGGTACCAGATTGCACCTTTAACAGCAAGCGGGAAAAGGGGCACCATCATACCGTTATAACATGCGCTGTACGAATTGGCAGCTACCTGATCGAATCTTTCGGGTTTTTTTACAAAATCAACCCTGTTTACGTGATACGCCCAGTCTCCGCCGAGAAGAATCTTCTCTTCACCGATAATAAGCGCTACATCGTCAGCCTTGCCGGTCAGCCCACCGGTCTGTCCTGTGTCAGTAACGCGTATTGCGATAAGGTTGGAACCTTCCTTCAAAGTTCCTGCAGGCAGGGAATATTTGCGAAACTCGTTATGTCTTGTGAGTCCGCCGACTTTCCTCGCATTGACATACGTTACATCCTCATCATCTATTGCCCCGAGGGTGAGAACGGCTTCTGACCCTGCTTGCTCCCCTGTGAGCTCAACATTGAATCTGTACCATACAACCCCATCGAAATCAGCTCCTGCATGAGTATTGAAGTTATTTGGCATAGCTGTTCTCTGCCAGTCCGAATCATCAAAGCTGTCTTCGAATGGCTTTATTTCTGCATTCGCAAACATATCTAACGTAGCTTCCCATTGTTTGAGTGCTTCCTCGTACTCTTCTGCGGCATTGCCATTAAACCAGTTTTCAACTGCAACTTTGCGATCCAGTGCAACTTCTGCTACCTCAGGAACCTTTGCAAGACTGTCAAGGGAAAGCCATGTCTGGATGTACGTTCCGCTCCATGTAGAATCAACGAGTCCGATTGGAACATCAGGTAATTCTTTTTTTAATGCAGCACCGAAGAAATATCCGCAAGCTGTAAATCTTTTGGCAGCTTCCGGATTGCATATTTTCCAATTAGACGCAAAATCTAATGTCGGAACGGCAGACGTTCTGTTGGGCACATGCAAAAGCCTTATATCATCATAAGTATCCTGTTCAATGTCTTCTTTACCGCGGGTAAGCCCCCATCCGTAGCTCATTTCCATATTTGATTGTCCTGAACATACCCACAAATCTCCAAAAAGAACATTGGAAATTGTTACATCTTCGCTGCCTGAAGATTTTATGGTAACAGTATACGGTCCGCCCGCCTTGAAGGGCTTTGTCTCTATCAGCCAATTACCCTCTGAATCTGCCTTGGTCTTTGCCTTGAAAGCAACCTTATTATCTTTCTTGACGTTGAATTCAACGGTAGCTCCGGGTTCTGCTTTTCCCCATACAGGAGTTTGCATTTCCCTTTGGAGTACAGCGTTATCCGAAAACGGACTCGCAAACGACAAGATCTCCGCTGAAACTTTCATGGAAAGCAAAGCAATGAGACATGTAATCAGAGAGATAGTTTTTATTTTTCTTTTGTTGTTCATGAACAATCCCTGTTGTATTAATAATTAAGTGAATATCTGCGGATCGTATCAAATGGAACTTGCCAGTGCAAGAATTCTGATCCGAGATCAAACATTTTGCATCGTCCCCTTATATCATGACTTTGATACGATTTAATCATCATCAGGCAACCCCGGACAGCTTTCCGAGCGGTCCGATTATGATAACGATTTGCTCTACTACTACAGCGCATGAAATGCATCGATGTAGCCAGACTCTCGCAGCCTATTGCCCACTGGTTGCCGGCTGGTCAGAAGTTGAATTTATTCAGATTAAGTGGTATTGTTACGTTTTTATCGGATTCTATCTGGAGATTTGTTTCATGAAAAATATTGCAGCCACGTTGATTCATGATTTGTTGAAGATTTTCCTTCTTGGTGGAGTGCTTCTATAATTCGGGGTGCATATCGAATACGGTGATGTGTGTCATGAACAGAAGGACGACTAAAGTTGGAGTATATAGCTAAGATGGATACGATTAATTTTGGAGTTTGGGGAGTAGGTCGAATCGGACGACAGCACGCTGAGATTTTTGCATGCCGCGACAAAGAGTATAAGTTGGTGGCATTATGCGATCGCTCTAAAGGAGCACTGGAGCAGACAGCGGCTAAGTTTGGTGGTACCCCGTATCATGAGTCCGCTGCTTTTCTGGCCGACCCGGCAGTGGATCTCGTAATTATTGCGACACGTTCACTTGATCATGTGCGCCATGCTACTGAGGCGCTGGCGGCCGGCAAGAGGGTTCTACTGGAGAAACCGATCGCTGTGACCACGACCGATTACGAGCAGATGCAGCAATTGGTGGCACGTTATCCGGAGCAGCTCTACTTCGGGCATAACCACCGTTTTGAGCCCGCCTTTATGAATGCACGTGAAATTGTGGCAAGCGGTATTCTCGGCAGTGTCTATCTGGTCAAGATTCGTAAGCATCACAACTTTATGCGCCGTAGCGACTGGCAGATGCAACTGGAGCATGGTGGTGGTCAACTCAGTGTCTGGGGACCGCATATTATTGATCAAGGGCTACAGTGGCTGGGAGCTCCGGTACGTAAGGTTGAGAGCTACCTGCGGCGGATTCTGACCCCTTGCGATGGCGACGATCATGTGAAGATTACACTCTTCGGCAAGAATGAGGTAGTGGCAGAGCTGGAGATCGGCAATGCTTTTGCAGTGACAGAGCCCTATTGTGCTATATATGGAGATCGCGGTGTACTGTATTACGGGCAGAAACAGAAAGAGATCGTGCTGAAGTATCTTGCCCCGGAGTTTCAATGGCCGGCAGCCGAAGAGGCAGTGGTGGGTGATGGACCGGCAGGCGCTATGCACTCCGATCCCGTTTTGCCCTGGATTGAGGAGCGGCGCATCGTAGTGCCGGAAACTTCAATGTGGGTGCAGGTGGAGATTGAACTCGCAGCACGCCTCTATGCCGCCTTAAAGGGTATAACCCCCTTCCCTGTTACTAGTGAGCAAGCACTTGAGGTAGTTAGAATCAGTGAAATCGTTAAAGAACAGAATCAGGAGTTCAACTGGGCAGAATGAAGGAGTGAAGAAGAATGAGAAAGATTAAGGTCGGACAGATCGGCATTACACATGAGCATGCAGCCGTCAAGATGGCGAGTATGCGTCGTTTAACAGATAGCTTTGAGATAGTCGGGGTGGTGGATGATCGCCACTCGTCGGCACCACGTTTCATCGGTAATGATCTGCAGGCTTATGCCGGTCTCCCCTGGTTGACGGAGAGGGAGCTCTTGGAGGTTGAGGGACTGCAAGCGGTGATGGTTGAGACAGCCAATGGTGATCTGGTACCGACAGCGCTGCGCTGTATGGAGCGTGGTGTGGCGATTCACATGGATAAACCTGGCGGCACCGATCTCGCTCTCTTCAAAGAACTTCGCCAGAACTGTGAGGCGCGAGCTATTCCCTTTCAGATGGGGTATATGTTTCGTAATAATCCTGCCTTAATGTGGATTCGCAAGGCGGTAAAGGCAGGCTGGCTGGGACCGGTTTTCAAGATTGAAGCTGATATGAATCACGATTACGGCGGTGATGCCTATCAGGAGTATATCGGGGCGCTGGAGGGCGGTGTAATGTTCAATCTGGGCTGCCATCTGATCGACTTTATAGTGGCACTTATGGGACGACCTGTCTCTGTAGTGCCTTTTTTGAAGAGTGCACCGGAGGAGCGCAGTACCCCGGCAAACAACTGCCTGGCAGTGTTGGAGTATGCGGCAGCACTTGCGACTGTTAGCGCCAGCAGTCGGGTGGTTGGTGGCTTGCCACGGCGCGGTCTTAAGATAGACGGGTTGAATGGAAGCGTCAAACTCGCCCCCTTGGAGAGGTTCGACGGGCAGCCGTTTCGACTGAACCTGGAGCTCAAAAAAGCGATTCCCGGCTATAATGCCGGCGTGCATACGCTTGATTTTGGCATTACTACGGATCGCTATGCAGCACAGTTGTTGGAGTGGGCAGCCGAGATCAGAGGCGATGCGAAGCCTCAGTTGAGTGCGATGCATGACACGCTGGTATACGAGGTGGTCCTGGCAGCTGCCGGCGTATTGCCATGGCAAAAATAAAAAAGGATGCGGAAGAAGTGAAGAGAGAAAAAGTAATTCAGAGACGCCGTCTGGGGCGTACCGGTCTGGATGTTACCGGGTTGGGGTTGGGATGCTATCAGTTGACAGGTGAGTTCGGTGTAGCACAAGCTGAGGCGGAGGCTATTTTCGATCTGGCATTTGAGGCGGGCATCAACTACTTTGACACCGCTCCTATGTATGGGTTTGGCGAGAGCGAAGAGTTGCTGGGGCGTGCACTGCAGCGTCATCGGAATCGAGAGTGCTTTATCAGCACTAAAGTTGGATTTCTGGATCGAACAGTTGTTAGGAACCTCGGAGAGGACGCCTATCAAAATGAGGCGGCACTCGAACGTGTCATAAGACACAGCATGTGGCTGATGCGTCTAGAGAGGTTGGATGCGGTGTTGATTCACATACCCTGTCGGGAGGCATGGGGCTTGACTGGCAGAGCGGAGCAGCACCGGTTATGAATGTGTTGGAGCGTTTTAAGAAAGAGGGGTTGATAGGTGCTATCGGCATGGGAGGACGGGATTTTGATTTGATGTCTGATCTGATTGCAACCGATCGTTTCGATCTGGTGCTGGCAGCCGGTGGTATGAGCCTCTTGCAACAGGAGATGCGGCAGCGTCTGATTCCCACGGCTATCAGGCATGATGTCGGTATCGTACTGGGCGGTGCCCTGCGGCACGGAACTGATGGTGTGATTAATATGGTGACAAAAGATCGTGTTTTGGCACAGCGACTGATCGAACATCCGACCAAAGAGGAGCATCCGTTGCTGGGGCGCAAGCTGCTGCAACTTTATGATCGCTCCGATGCGTCGGGGATCGGACTGGTTGAAATGGCATTACGCTATATTCTCGGCATAGCGGAGATTCACACACACGTCTGCGGCGCGCGTGAGGTAGGCCACCTGCGAGCCAATATCGACTACGTTCTAGCCGGTCCGTTGCCGGCAGAAATAGTTGATAAGATTGATACTATTGCTACACTTGACTAGAGGAGCAGAATGAAGGCTATTGTAATTACAGAAGATAAGAGATTGCAGTGGAGCGAGGTACCTGAGCCGGTGATGAAGCCGGGAGAGGTATTACTCGAGATTCATGCTACTGCTATTAACCGTGCCGACTTGATGCAGCGTGCCGGCAACTATCCGCCTCCGCCGGAGTGGCCGGAGTGGCCCGGTCTTGAGGCGGCAGGTGTTGTATTGGAGGCACCGACAGACAGCCGCTGGCGTCCCGGTGATCGCGGCTGTGCTTTGCTGGGCGGCGGCGGCTATGCAGAGCGGTTGGCACTGCCCCAAGAGTTGCTTATGCCGGTACCGGCGGGACTCTCACTGATCGAGGCGGCTGCTCTGCCGGAGGGCTTTGCGACAGCCTGGCTCAAGCTCTGCTTAGAGGCGGGGTTGGCAGAGGGTGATCGCCTCTTTGTACAGGCGGGTGCCAGTGGGGTCGGTGTGGCAGCTATCCAGCTTGCCAAAGAGCTCGGTGCAGATGTTGTTACCACAGTCAGCTCACCGGAGAAGGAGGAGTTTGCCCGCTCAATTGGTGCAGATGTAGTCATCAATCGTAAACGCGAATCGATCAGCACCGTTTTGAGTCGCTATCCCGTTGATGTAGCACTCGATTGCGTGGCAGGACCGCAGTTGGGAGCAGCACTTGAGACGATGGCACCCGGTGGTCGATGGGTGATAATTGCGACCCTCGGTGGTGCTGTAAGCGAGATCGATATCAACTCCTTTTTCCGACGTGGCATCAGATTGATCGGCAGCACACTACGCAGCCGTCCGAACGAGATCAAGGCGCGTGTACTGGCTGAGTTGGAGAGTCGGGTCTGGCCGGCAATCGCCGCCGGTCGTATCAAAGTGGCACTGCATGAGGTTTTGCCGCTGAGTGAAGCAGAGGCAGGACATGCAATTTTGGAGCGTAACGAAAATCTGGGTAAAGTGGTGCTGGTTACACCGAGAGGCGCGGTATGAGCGGCACGAGAGGAGTGCGACCCTCATTTTTGCGCGAGCGCTTCCCCGTACTGACCGGCATCTTTTCGGGGCAGACACCTGAGGCGTTGATTGCAGCTGCCCGTAATGCCGAGGCACTGGGAGCGCGTGGTGTAGCAGCCGAACTCTGGGATCTCAAGCCGGAGTTTCGTAATGGCGAAGTGTTGCGACAGGTAGTGGAAAGTGTTGCGCTGCCGGTGATGTTTACCTTCTATCGCAACGATATCTGGTGTGACAGCAGCGATGAGGAGCGGCAGAAACTCCTGCTGGAGGCGGCGTCAGCCGGGGCAGCAATGATCGATGTAATGGGTGATCTATACGATCCCTCACAGCATGAGATAACGTATTGTAAAAGTGCCATCCAACGACAGATAGAGCTGATTGAGGAGATTCATGCACGCGGTGCCGAGGTGGTGATCTCTTCGCATACAAGTGCAGCACGCAGCTGTAGTGAAGTGGTGGCGCAGCTGCAGGCGTTTGAGGAGCGTGGTGCCGATGTCGTCAAGATCGTGACGCATGTCAGCACAGGAGATGAATTGGCGGAGGCCTTCAAGACGACGATAAAGCTTAAAGAGGTTTTGGAAAAGCCCTTTATCCATCTCTGTAGTGGTCCTTTAAGCCGTCCGCACCGTTTTGTCGGACCGACATTGGGGACGGCAATCTCTTTCGGTGTAGTAGCTTATAGTGCTGAGTACCTCTACCCACAACCGACTATTACTGCGCTAAAAAATGCGTTTGAGGCGATAAATTGGCAGTTGAGTTATGACTTTTAAATACAGTGCACTCAAATGGAAGCACCCGTATACGGTTATACCGATAAAAATCAATTCTCGACTTTTTTAGAGGAAAATGCAAAAATGTGTCGCTTTTCAAGGAGTGGAGTTCCACTAAATTAAAACATTTTATATGAATAGCGTAATTTTTACTATGTTTCAACAGGTGCTTGCAGGGCTAGGCATATTTCTTCTCGGTATGCGATTCATGTCTGACGGCATGCAGGCACTCGCAGGCAGCAAGCTTAATAACCTTGTAGGTGCAGCAACCAGTAGCAGGCTGCGCGCAATACTAGTAGGCATCGGAGTTACGTTAGTACTGCAATCAAGCTCTGCTTCCACTGTAATGGTGGTAGGCTTCGTAAACAGCGGTCTGATGTCACTTATACAGGCAATAGGAGTAATTTTCGGATCGAATATCGGAACCACACTGTCCCTTTGGTTCCTTACCCTGAATATTGCAAAATATGGTCCCCTTCTAATCGGTATTACGGTATTTTTCTTTATTTTTGCTAAAAAAGAAAAGTACCGCAACACTGCAATGGCTGTCCTGGGTCTGGGAATGCTGTTTTTCGGGCTTGAACTGATGTCAGGCGGGTTTAAGCCTCTTCAGGAAATTCCTGAAATAAAAGAGGTAATCTCAGGTTTGGATGCCACACATTTGATTGGCTTCACAAAAGTAGTGATTATCAGCATGATTTTCACCGCTGTAGTACAATCATCAGCAGCTGTGACCGGTATTACAATCGGACTGGCAGCTAATAATATTATTGACTACCCGACTTCTGTTGCCATTATTTTGGGTTCTAATGTCGGGACTTGTGCTACAGCAGTTCTTGCATGTATCGGCACGTCACGCAACGCTGTTCGCGCGGCTCTTGCTCACATGGTTTTTAACATAATAGGAGTTGCAATTGTTACATTACTCCACAGTCCTTTCGTAGAATACAGTGAACGTATGGTGCGCTTTATTACGCAAAACCCGGTAGGAGAATTAAAAAATCCCAAGTTTGCTGTTGCCTGGACGCATACTGTTTTCAATATCCTCAACACCACCGTTATGTACCCGTTTATGCGGGTACTCGAACGAATAGTTACACTGCTTGTACCTGTCCGCAAAGAGGAAGAAAAGATTAAAACATACACTCCAAAATACCTTGATCGCAATCTCATGCATCAAGCTAATCTGGCACTCGGATTCGCGAAAAGAGAGATAGCTGTTATGGGTGAGATGTGCCAGCAGATGCTTGAAGACTTATGTACTGTAATAGGCACGGAAGAACGTGATGAATTGTTGGAGGAAGGCATTTTAAAAGCTGAAGAAAATCTCGATATCGCACAAAGAGAAGTACTGGAATATGTAACAGCAATCCTGTACGGAAACATAACTCACGCCACGGCGGCACAGGGCAGACGCTTAATCAAACAAGCCGATGAGTTTGAATCAGTAAGCGATCATGCACGCAATGTACTTGAGGCGTTTCTTAAAATCCGAAATGCAAATGAAACCCTGACTGAAGAAGCTACAAACGAAGAGCTCGATTTGTGCAGAAAAGCAAAAACATACTGCGATGATATAATGGATATTCTGGCGAAAAACGACAAAAAACGTGTCGAATGGGCACAGAAACAATGCGCAGAAATTAATGAAACAGCTAGACACTATCGTGATCGCCACATGGAGCGCCTTGCCGTTTCATGCACAGAACCGGTCAAAAGCCTGATTTACTCTGATATGTTGAACGGCTTCCGCCGCGTGGTAGATCACCTTCTCAATGTTGCCGAAACACTCGTTGACTAAGGTCGACAAGCCGGACAGTGATCAGTAGTTAAGCGCCAGCTCGGGTTCTACTTGTGTGCGAGCATAATCGTTCTCGTATTCGTACACATACTCGTACACGGTTTCATCTTTGCATACACATCCTCGTGTACGGAAAACGTGTACCGCTCCGCTATGAGCGTGTATGACGAAGCCCGGAAAGCCGCAAACCGCTGTGGGTGCAGACAATCGAAAATAATTTCAGCCTCGAATTCAGGACTCGGAATTTGAGTCTGCCTCGCATCCACAGCACTGCTTGGCTTGCCGGACTCAAAGCATTTTGCACTTTTTACTTGACTTTAAAAGCATTCCTCAATAATAATACTGCCACTTAACTACCATGCTGGCTTCAACAGAGAAAAACACCATGAAATATAAAACACTGTTTATCCTTCTGACTATTTTTGTGACCCATGTTCACTATGCACGAGCACAACATGATCTGACAACCCCTGATGGCGGCGTTATCACATATTGTTCAAGCCACGGTTCATACCCTGGTAAATATGCGTTTGACGACGGAGGAACAGGAGACGGTTCGCGCTGGCTTGCTAACGGAAGTGCTCTTCCGAATGCATGGGTTCAGTACGTTTTCCCCGAAGCTGTCACTGTATCAGGCTATAGGGTATTCGGTTTTGCTTCCAGCAACAACGGTCTTGCCCGCGATCCCAAAGCTTGGTATTTCGAAGGGTCAAACGATGGAATATCCTGGACGCCGTTGGATACGCAGATAAACCAGACTGGGTGGACCAGCCTGCAGTCACGTTTGTTCTACTTTGATAATGAAACGGCATTTACGCATTACAGATTTACAATCACTGCCACCAATGGTGCCAATGACTATACAGGTGTACAGGAACTGGAGTTTTATGGCAACCCCAATGTTCCAGGGGTTCCACTTGTAACAACGGAGGTCGGGGAAGGAATTTCAACAGGAAAGGCTGCATTGAGCGCAACTCTCGTTCTTGGGGGTCCAAGCGATCTGATTTTCCACTGGGGGGATCAACCTGGTGTATGGGATGACACCACAACGCTCTCAAACGTTATGCCTGGCACTCATTCAACGAACATCTCCGACCTCGATATTTTCCGGACATATTACTGGACCGTTTCCGCCCATAACAATCATGGGGATATATGGGCGCCAACGACCAACAGTTTTGTCTCCGCCACGGGCTCTGATATTACCAATCCCGACGGCGTGATAACGGGGTGTGACAGCCTTAGCCCTTATCTGCCAGCCCGCGCTTTTGATGATAATACGACCACAGAAGGTGGGCGCTGGCTGGCATACGCTACAAATATGCCCAATGCCTGGGTACAGTACGAGTTCACACAAGGCCCTTACCTCCTCCGTGCATATTCCGTTAGAGGTTTACGATCAAATTCATATGCAGCACGATCCCCGAAGGCATGGACGCTTTCCGGCTCAACAAATGGCACAGACTGGGTAGAGTTAGACTCACAAAACAGCCAGACAAAATGGGGTGAAGGAGAAAAACGAACTTTCACGCTGGATCCCGATGCATCGTTTACACATTTTCGTTTCACAATTTCGGAAAACAATGGTGATGCCGCTTACACAGGCGTCCAGGAACTTGAGTTATTTGGTTTCCCTGATTATGTGGCGCACCCAGAGATTATATCTGCCGGCGTAGAACAGACCGGTGGCGGTACTGCCATGCTAAAAGGCTCTCTTCTGGAAGGTGGACCTGCTGATATTTATGTAGCATGGGGGGAAAATCAGACATCCCTCAACCAGACTAATCTGATGCTTTCTGTCTTCAACGGAACATTCGAATTTAACATTGCAGGACTCATACCATTTGAAACGTATTACTACACATTTTTCGCAATAAACAGCGAAGGCAGAGCTGAAATTGAAGATGCCCCGCTTTCTTTCGTGGCGGATGGCGAGCATTTTACCTGGATAGGAACATCTGGTAACTGGGAAGACCCTGCAAAGTGGTCTCAGGGAACACGCTATCCTGATAACCCAGGAGATCTCGTCTTTATAAACACCATCCGCACCATAACATTGAATGAGCCCTCCGCCACAATAGGCGTCATTACTCTGTCGGGTCCATACGCACAGGGTCATGTAGTAATCACCAACTCCAATCCTGATGGACAGATCGTTTTTGACAATCCCGCCGGAAGAGCTTTCATCAATGCTAATGTTGGTGGTTCTGCCCCATACGTAATATATCCGAATCTGCTGCTCAATGAAGATGTTGATGTCAGCGGAACTGAAAGTTGGCAAATATACTTACGTGGCGGAGTCTCCGGACAGGGCAGACTTGTCATGCAGCAAGGTTCACACGTGCGCCTGGCCCCGCTCGTTGACACTGTCTATGAGAACGTCTTTGAAGCACAGAGTCCAACGGCATATCTGCATATAGCTGAGCCGGGGCGCGTAATATTCAAAGGTACAAATACTGTTTCGTTTCATGGGAACTGGAGTGATAACAGTTGTGCACTGAAGTCGAATGCAGAGCTTGTTCTCGACGGTGGAGTGACAACAAATATCAGTGTTTCCGATCGGTCTTTGTTTACATATCATGGTATTACAAATGCTTCGCTTTCAATAATAAATGGAGCATCGCTGATTAACTCCTCAGGTGGACTTACGACCTATCTGAGCGGTATCGGCAACCAATTCACTATAGCGGGAACCGGCTCAACATGGGCATTCAGCGGCAGACCCATTTATGAAACCGGTACAAGCAACAAGTTAAATGTCGTTGATGGAGGTCTTATTGATCGTGCATATTTCAGTACACGTGGAAATTTTGCAAAAATCAGAATAGCCGACGGAGGTACGTTGTGGAATGTTGGAGGTCGCTTCTGTATAGGACGCGCCAGCAGCTACAACATCGCGGAAATCACAGATGGAGCTGTAGTGTCAAACTGCGGTGCCTACGTTGGAGGACGTACAGGCTACGATGACAGCAATATCGGTGGAGGTCTGAATAACAGCTTGCTCATATCTAATGGGGCAAAGCTATACTCCACACTTGGAGATCAGCTTACTGATGGCGGAGGCGTGGGTGTTTCCGGGCGCGACATACTTCCAACATACAACAACACACTTGAAGTTACTGATGATGAATCTTTGCTCGATCTTGGAAATCACAATTTCAACATCGGTTATATGCAAAAAACGGATGCCACCGGCGCATGGAACCGCGTCACAGCCTCTTCGGGAGGAGTGATCACAAACGCTGCCAACCTTCGCATAGGACGCGTAAGCGGAAGCAGTCAGGAATCCTGGAGCAACTGCCTGCAGGCAGCAAAAGGTGGAAACATTTCGATCAATAATCAGATAACCGTGGGAGACGAACGCTCAACAGGAAATAGAATCAGCATTGCCGGAGGTAGAATTTCGGCAAAGAAACTTTTCATTCATCATGAAAACGGCATTGCTGTTGAGCTTGGAACAGAAGTCCCGGTACCTGCAGAGTTTTCTGAAACCGTGACATTCGAAACAGAAACACTTGTCTGGCCGTCGCTTCAGGATGGAGTGAAAGAGGGAGTCGGAGGTACAATCCTTACTGCTTCGGAAATCATTGATGGAGGGCTTGAGTTGGCGCCTGAGGTCGATCCGGCTCTTTGGAAACTCGTAAAGACGAACACTTCAATAGCTCTTTACTATCATCTGCCTGCATCAATTATAGTTGTGCGATAGCATCATTTTTAGCGAGGGCACTGGTTGCCGGGAACATAGAACAAAATAGAGATTACGTACGACCGTAGACTGGATGCAGCAAATCAACGCTGCAATGCACTCGATATTGCTGTTTCAAGAATATTGTTGGGATCCGAGCTTATACTTACTATACGCTCATGAGCAGTATTGAGAATAGTACGTGCCCTTCTGATTTCTGAAAGCTTCCACTTCCGTGCCTGGGAAAATATTTTTGAGAAAATCCATGAACTCTTTGCCATTGCATCAAATTTGCCAAGTTTTGCTATGGCATTCATATCTTCTTCAGAAAGTGACTTTAACCAATTTCCGGAGGCATCTACACGCCTTGTCCTGATACTGTCGGAAATAAGATAAAGCTCGTTTAATCTTGATACCAGTTGCATGACCAAAAAGACCGGTGCTACACGCATCTCAAAAAGATTATGCAGGATATTCAGAGTTTTCTTCAGATCGTGATTTCCAAACGCATCCGTCAAATCCCAAAATTCACCACCTGCATAAATGGTGCATATCGCATCAATATCTTGCTGTGTAGGCTTTTCACCGTTTGTATATAAAAACAGTTTTTCAACTTCCGTCGTCAATATTCGCGGTGAGACACCTGCGCGCGATACAATTTCCTCTGCTGCT
Organism: Lentisphaerota bacterium; assembly: GCA_012511845.1. GTDB lineage: Bacteria > Verrucomicrobiota > Kiritimatiellia > RFP12 > UBA3636 > JAAZFF01. The sequence goes on along the minus strand of JAAZFF010000153.1, from coordinate 612 downwards.
TCCCGTGAAACTTCAAACCCCATTCTTTTTGCAGCATCCAATACAAGCGGCACTGCCGTTTTAGGTGTAGGAGGTGACACCTCGATTACAGAAGCCAGTTTTTTTCGTTCCAGCGAAGATAATGTTTTATAGAAAAGCGAAGTTTTAGGGACACTCGGGGCTGAAATTAGAAGTGTTAAATCCTCTGGAAATGATCCCTCAAGCAACCAATCGCAAAACCCCGAAATCACTTCAGAAAAATTCTCAGATTTTTGAAGACGTTTAGAATCCAGGAAAATAGCATTATTCATCCATACAGTTTTTCTGGTGCTGAAGAAATCCTGTTGTACGAAAGCGGTGCGGGTAAGCATCAGCGCGTTCGTTGCAGCATCAATTGTATCGAATGCGCAGTCTATCTCTTCGAGACCGAAATCTCTTTCAGATTCCGGTACAAGATCAGAGATAATCTCTTTGGTACGCTTTTCTAGAAGAAAGTCGTCCTTGCTAATCACAAGAATCAAGTTTGGATATTCTGCTGCCATCTTAAACCCTCGTTTGGCCGCTGCCGCGCACGAAGTATTTTGTACTGGTAAGATCTTCAAGTCCGATTGGTCCGCGTGCGAACAGCTTGTC
>JAAZFF010000152.1 GCA_012511845.1 Lentisphaerota bacterium | reverse complement strand
CCACAACAATCAATCTCGGAGCCGGACTTGCCCGTATGGATAAGAAAGTGCTTCTGATTGATGCAGACGCACAAGCAAGTATGACCGTTGCGCTCGGGTACAAGAATCCCGATGAACTGCCGGTAAGTCTTGCAAATATCATGCAGGATGTTATGGACGATAACGAGATACTTCCCGACACGGCTTTGCTTCATCATAAAGAAGGCTTTGACCTCCTGCCGTCGAACATAGACCTGTCCGGTATTGAAATCCGTATCGTAAATGTAATGCGTCGTGAAAGCGTTCTAAAATCCTATGTGGATATGCAACGACCGAATTACGATTACATTCTCATTGACTGCGCTCCCTCGCTCGGTATGCTCACTGTCAACGCACTTACTACGGCAGACAGCCTGATTGTTCCGGCACAACCGCATTTCCTGTCTGCAAAAGGCTTGGATTTGCTGATGGGTTCGGTCGGCAAGGTAAAACGGCATATTAACCCGGAGCTTCGTGTCGAAGGTATTCTGCTCACAATGGTGGACAGGCGTACTAATCTTGCAAACGAAGTCATTGATGAACTCCGAAATCATTACGGCAGTCATGTCAATGTCTTTGAAACGGAGATTCCGCATTCTATCCGCGCGGCAGAAAGCTCCGCAGCCGGTGTAAGTATCTTTGAATACGATAAATCCGGAAAGGTAGCCGCCGCGTATGAGAATCTGACGAAGGAGGTGACGGAACTTGAAAGGCAAAATAGATCTCGCACTTCACCCTGTCGATGACCTCTTTACCACCGATGACATCCGCGCGGAAAACAAGCTGGAGAGACTTATGAATCTTCCCATTAAGCTTATTTCAGACTTTCCCGACCATCCGTATAAGGTAAAGGATGATGAAAGCATGGCAGAGCTTGTGGAGAGCATCAAAACAAGAGGTCTGATTCAGCCTGTGCTTGTCCGTGTAAAAGAGGACGGCAATTATGAAATGGTATCGGGACACAGACGAAAGCACGCCTGTGAAATTGCCGGTATCACAACAATCCCTGCCCGTGTTCAGGAATTAAGCCATGATGAAGCTGTACTTTCCATGGTAGACAGCAACTTACAGCGTGAAGAAATCCTGCCCAGTGAAAAAGCATTTGCGTACCGTATGCGACTTGATTCAATGAACAGACAAGGAATGAGGAAAGATTTAACTTCGACACCAGTGGTGTCGAAGTTAAGAACTAATGAAGAACTTGCAGATGTTGTTGGAGAAAGTCGCGAGCAAATTCGCCGTTATATCCGTCTTACAGAGCTTATTGTTCCGCTATTGGATATGGTGGATGAAAAGAAAATTGCTCTGCGCCCTGCGGTGGAAATATCCTACCTGACGAAATCAGAACAGGCAATGCTTTGCGATGCCATTGAGTATTGCGACGCAACACCATCCCATGCACAAACCATCAAAATGCGGAAGTTCAGCGAAGAAGGAAAGCTGAATGAATCCGTTATCGATTCTATTATGGAAGAAGAAAAACCGAACCAGCATACCCCGTCACAGTTCAAGGATGAGCGCATCCGGAGGCTCATACCACAGAATGTTCCGCGCGAGCGTGAATCGGATTATGTTGTTCAGGCACTTGAATTTTACAACCGACACCGTGAAATGCAACGCGAAGAAAGATAATCTCAAACCAAGGGGGTAGTCTGCCCCAAAATGTCCGTTAGGCTTTTTGAGCTTTCTTCCCCTTCCCACAACTAACCCCATAATACCAGTAGACCAGCCGAGAAAGAGAAATCTATCTCGGCTTTTTTATTGTCTGAAATAACCGTAAAGGAGGCGGTCATCTTGTAGCAGAAAAGGCAGTAAACCCGGAATTAAATTCAAAGTAAAGGAGGTCAAGTCAAAATGCAGATTCGTGTAAAAATCCATAAGGTGTTTCAGAACACCGGAGCTATGAAGGCAGTTGCCAGCGTAACGGTTGATGAAGCGTTCGCCATTCACGGTGTAAAACTCATTGAAACAAACGCCGGTCGTTTTGCTTCTATGCCGAATGAAATCCGTAAGGATAAGGACGGAAATGAAGTACACCGCGATGTGTGCCATCCCGTTTCTTCCTCGGCTCGTAAAGAGTTTGAAGACGCACTCTTTGCCGCATATGACGAAGTAGTCGCAGTAAAGGCTGAATAAGCCATCCAAAACCAAAACACAAACAAAATGAAAAAGAAAGATTGAGGTAAATTCATGAAGAAATTTATTCACAAGGTTAAGTCCCGTTTCCACAGTGTGGCAGTTGCCGTGCAGACCGTAGTTACTACCAAGAAAGCAGAAGGCTATGTTGACAGTGGCGTCAAAATCTTGATTGCCGTGGTTATCGGTGCGCTTTTGCTTGCCGGTCTTTATACACTGTTCAATACGAACATTCTACCGACGCTCACCACGAAAATCACCAACCTGTTTAACTACGCAGGAAAATAATTCGTCCGAACATCCACAACAAATAAAAAATAAGAAAGATTGAGGTAAATCACATGAAAAAGTTTTTTAACGGAGTTAAGTCCCGCTGCCAGCGTGCAGCAATCGCAGTAAAGTCCACTATCGCTTGCAAGAAAGCAGAAGGCTATGTAGATAGCGGCGTCAAAATCCTGATTGCCGTTGTCATCGGTGCGCTTTTGCTTGCCGGTCTTTACGCACTGTTCAACAGCACCATCATGCCGACCGTAACCACCAAGATTACCGGTCTGTTCAACTACGCCGGAAAGTAATCCGGTATAAGAGTAT
>JAAZFF010000151.1 GCA_012511845.1 Lentisphaerota bacterium | reverse complement strand
GCGCTGCTGGGCTCCTCGTGGGTGTTCTTCTCGGAGGAACCCGTGTCGCTCGTCTATCCAGAGCGCCTGGCGCGTCCGGTAAACTGGGCGCTTGTCCCCGATGCGCCTTCGGTCACGGATGAGAAGGGCAGTTTTCTGCGGCACCGGCCACAGGCGGCGCGGTAGCGCCGGCCGCGCTGGCCCTCGCGGGTCTCGCGCTGCTGATCCGCCGCCGGAAGTAAGCTGCGCACGCGCAGCTTACAGGGGCTAGCGGCTAGGGTCTAGCGGCTAGTGCCACAAAGAAAAAGCGCTTGGCGAAAGCAAGGCGCTTTTTTCTGGGCTTTTTTCCGTTGCTTTCAGGCTAGCCGCAAGCGGCCAGCCCGTGCTACAATGCCCGCGAAAGGAAGCCCCTCCCGCATGAAACGCGTCGCCATCCCGTCCCTGCTTTTAAGCGCCTTTTTGCTGTTCTACGTGCAGCCTTTCTCGGGGCGGCTCGTGCTGCCGTACTTCGGGAGTTCCGCCTCGGTGTGGATCGTGTGCCTGGCCTTCTTCCCTCCCTGCAAAGTCGAGGCGATAATGCGCCGGGTTGAATCCTCCCCGCCATCAAGCGGTGCCGGCGTATACTTTGCGCTCGGCTTTTTTGCCGGAGTGCGCACTGCGGAAATCATGCGCATGGAATGGGCGGACGTCAACATGGATGAAGGATATGTGCGAGTGGCGTTGCCAAAGGGGTAAAGATGGGCGCTGATGTGGATGAGGATGGAAACGGGTTTGTTATTGCTGCATCAATACCGCGTACGGCTATCCCTGCCATGGAGGAGCCATTTTTCGGAGACACACGTACACTCGCAAATTTCGATGCTAATCTTGGGGGGCATAACAAGTTCTGGTGGGTCAATCAGGATGGTTCTGCCAATCGGGAAACATACGATGAGCCGAGTGAAGCACGGCTCTATCCCGGCAGTTGGGCGCAGGCACAGTTTGTAGGTTTGACAGACGGTGTTATTGCAAGAGAGTGGATGATATGCGGACCGTTCGGCGGTCCCGGGGCAGAGGCATTCAACTGGGATCCTCGCAACAAGGAGGAGGTAAGCAGATTTTTTGAGGCGGCAAAATATCCTCCTGATGATGGTGTCGCAGATTTAAAAGCCGAATACACGGGTGAAATGATCAGGGGATGGTGGACCGATCCCCGACGTGTCGCATGGAAGCATGCTACTGTTGAAGATATGGATGCCAGGGTTGTCCTCGGCAGCGGATCACAGGTCTGGTATGGCTCCACATGGGTTTACAGTCCTGAGGATGCAACATACACAATAGGTTTTCTCGGTCACAAGATGACGCATATTCGATGGCGCATAAATGATGTCTCCATAGAAATTCCCCACAAGGCATATCAGGAGCCGGAAACAGGATGGAGGCACTGCCTTGCTGTGGAAAGACCGATAGAGTTGCGTAAAGGATGGAACTCCTTTTTCTTCAGGGCATACAACGTGGGGTATGCACCATTTCGAATAGGGATTAATATAAAAGGTGATCCGGAACTGCTTTGGAAACTTAAACTGGTTTCACAACCCTCCACACAAAGGACAGAGTAATGATAAAAGCGATCAACAGATATATCGCTGCGATAGCAGGATTTGTTTTAATAAGCACAACAGTGTTTTATGCGTTCGGGCAATTGCTGCCCGGTGATCTTGTGGCAATCTGCGGTGATTCTATAACAGAGCAGAAAGATTATTCCGCAGTTATCCAGGCGTATCTGCTGGCATGTCAACCTGCAGAAAATTTGAACTCAGTGCAGTTCGGATGGTCGGGAGAGACTGCCGGAGGGTTTGTGAAACGCTTTGATGCCGATGTAGTGCCTTTCAAGCCGATGGTGGCTACAACCTGCTATGGAATGAACGATGGCGGTTACAGGGCAGTTAATGAAGCAACTGTTAATAATTACCGTGCGAACATGGTAAAGATCGTCAACCTCATGAAGGAGGCGGGAATTCGAACGATAGTTGTCGGTTCGCCGGGTATTGTGGATCCAGTCAGTTATCGTCGAGGGTCGAGCTCAGACGAAGAGTACAACGAAACGCTACGGGCTCTGGCGGATGCTGCGAAAGAAGTGGCAGAAAGCGAAGGAGTTATCTTTGCAGATGTTTATGAGGCAATGATGACCGCCCTTAACAATGCACAGGCTGAATATGGCGAAAACTATGCTCTTGCGGGAGACGGGGTGCATCCCCGCTCCAACGGGCATCTCCCGATGGCGTATGCTTTTTTGAAAGCTTTAGGTTGCGACGGCAATATCGGGAAGATTACCTTTGATTTTGCAACAGGAAAAGCTGAATGCGATACCGAACAGAAAATACTCGATGTAAAAGATGGCGTGATACAGATTGAATCTGTGCGCTACCCATTTTATCATGACGGTGCGCCGAAGAACGACTCACGCTGGGGCATTGCACAATGTATGCCCTTTAATGAAGATTTGAACAGATATTTACTCATTATAGACAATGCTCCTGCACGGGCTAAAATCACCTGGGGTGTCGCTTCCCGCGAATACGAAAAGGCAGAACTGGAGGCGGGTGTAAACCTTGCAGCTGATTTTATCGATCACCCGTTTAAAGCTCCATTTGAGCGTGTAATGGCAGCAGTGAGAGCACAGCAGGCGTACGAAACAACTGCCATTAAAAATCTTCTTAGATCCCTTCGGTCACTTTCCAGTCAGTTCCCTGAAAATGGTGAAGAAGTAAAGACGCTGGAATCATCAATTTTTAAAAAAGCAGATATGTTGCGTCAAAAATCACGTGATGAAGTGGTGCCGGTGCAACATTCCATAATAATAGAGGAGCTATGAGATGAATTTACGATTACAATTTGAATCATGTACAATGAAGATGCTGCTGCGTCATCTGATCGTCTTCCTGTTTGCATCATGCACCCTCATGTCATTTTGTGCATCGGCGCAAGTATTCACGGAAGCGGGAAACGAAATTCAGCCCTCCCTGAGATATGCATTGACTTTCAATAAAAAAGGAATTGTTCTGAATGTTGAAGTTGACCCGACGATCGGGGCTGATCTCCCGCCGGTTCTCACAGCGGGCATAGGGGCTTCGGGTGCAGTGTTGCGGGACGTTCCTTTAAAACGGATTTCAAGAGAATCAACCGGCTGGCATGGAAAAGTAACTGTTTCCTGGAGTGAATTGGGTGAAGCCGGTGAGCCGGACTCAATCCACCTTGCCATGTCGGGCGCATGGTTCAGAAGCGGATGGGATAAGCCCGTCCGCATAGAGCGTTACTTGGTCACCCCCGGCAGATCTCCGTTCGTTGACTTGTCTGTGGATAATTTTTTGAGTTGGAGCAAAATAGATCTGGGCTCATACCGTCAATCTGTTGAAGATCAGCGTAATGCTATTGCTCTCAATCTCGTTCAGCCGATGGACGGGAAGATGACTGTGGTAATAGAAGATAAGGCGGGCAACAGAGTTCGCAACCTTGTTACGGGCGCTTCGGCTTCCTCCGGGAAGCAGCGCATTATCTGGGATGGCTGTGATGAAGACGGCAATCTTGTTGTTCCCGGCACATATACATGGCGTTCGATACATCATCCCGGCATAACGGCAGAATATTTGCGCATGTATGCAAACGGCAGAGACAAGGGGCTGAGACCTTTTGCCTCCAACCACGGGTGGTTTCGCGATGCGTGTGTCAACGATAAACTCTTTTTCGTAGCGGCACCGCTCTCGGAGGGCGGCTATGCCGTCATAAGCTATAACGCCGAAGGCGAATGGGTCTACGGTTATAACTTTCCTCACGGCACACCGCATGGCGCCGCTGTTATTGCCGCTGATGAAACTTACCTTTATGCAGTGAATGCAGGAGCCGACACTTCCAAAGATCAGGCTAACGCAAGGCATAATCCCGATTGGGCAGGACCGCATTTTGCTACGCTGACGCGTATAAACATTACATCAGGACGTGTAGTTCAATTTCCTGAAAAGGGACAGTTCCACCGCATCTTTGAATATGAAGCGTCGCGCCGCGATCCGCTCGGGCTGAACGGACTGGCTCTAAGGGAGGATCGTCTATATGTTGGCTACCGTCCGGCAGGTGGAGTGCTGGTGTTCGATAAAAACACAGGCGATCAGGTAGACAGGATAGAAGTTCCCGAAGTGGGTGCTGTTGCTGTTTCAGGTGATTCCCTGCTGGTTGTCAGCGGTGATCGTGTGTTGAGACTGTCTATTCAAACAGGGGAGCTAACTGAAAAGGCAGTACTTCCGGGGCATGATCTGCGGGGTCTTGCAGCCGATACTGAAGGGAACTTTTATGTTACCGATAGTACGGCTCATCAGATAGTAGCGTATACTGCTGACGGGCAGGAGTTTGGTCGCTATGGTACAGGAGGTGGGCCATACTCCGGTAAGTATGTGCCGGAGCGTCTGGTTCGTCCCCGGGGGATAGCCGTATTCGGTGACAGGCTTGTTGTGACCGAGGACAGGCAGCAGCCGAAACGTTTTCTCCAGTTTGATCTTGAGAGTGGTGCTGTGGTTGATGAGCGCTTCGGCAATCCTCCATACGGGGGATCCGGCGGAGGATTCGACAGTGCCGATTCCATGCGCTGGGTAGGCATGGGCTGTGAATGGCAACTGGATCCGCATGGAACAGATGATGTTTCTCCGCCGGAACCGGTGAGTGTTTTCTTTGCGGAGGAGGGGCACTTCGGCGGTTTCTACAATTGGGCGTATCGCTACCGCTATGAGCATCGCGACAAGCGGACATTTCTTGTCGGAAGCGGATTTATACAAACAATATCAGAGTTTCAGGAGGATGGCTCTCTGCGTGATCTTGCCGCATTTTCCAATATTGCTTCATGGCGATATGGTTGCGGCTGGGAGCCGCCGCAGGCATTTCTGGATGCATTAGCTGCCGCAGGCATAGAGGATCCGGCAGATGGGAGGGTCGGGGGGAGAGGTGTTCTCTGGGTAGATCTGAACGGTGATGGAATTTGCCAGGCTGAAGAGTTTGATGTGCTCGACGTCGATTGGCGATGTACCGGCACGCGATGGGGCACCAACAGCCAGGGTTTGGACTTCACCTTCGGTGTCAATATAGATGGAAAGACGAATATTCTTGTAAATTTGAGTCCGCGCGGATGGCATGAGAGCGGGGCACCACGATACTCTCCGCTGCGCGAGACGATCGACTCCGCTCCGCGGATTGCGTCAACACCCTATAAACAAACGACTATAGCGGAAAGCACTGTAGACCGTTTCGGGGTGACGTTGCAGAACGGTGATCCGTGGATGCTTGCCTACGGTCGCGATGGGAAACTCCGCTGGCGTCTTCTAAACCAATGGGTGGGAGTACATGGTTCCCATAAGGCGCCTCTCCCTGAAAGGGGTGTTATGCAGGGTAACTTGTTCTTCCTGGGATGTGCGCCGCTTGACGATGTTTCCGATGTTACGGTTCTTAATGGAAATCATGGACGCTATTCATATATAACTACGGATGGGCTTTATCT
>JAAZFF010000150.1 GCA_012511845.1 Lentisphaerota bacterium | reverse complement strand
ATTGAATCCACCCATAGCACGGTCATGGGAAAATCTGCAACTTTGCCATTTGAGCCATCAGCAAGAGTCACTTCCAGGCTAGCGTCTCCCGTTTCAACGCTTGCAATTTGTCCTGATGTGATAAATTCCGTTCAACTTCCATTGGCAGGCAAAGCAGAAATATCATTCCGCCGTTTGTACTTGCATTTTGGAGTGTTGATGAGGTCATTATCGCACTGTGAATATTGTCACGTCATTTTTAAAACTCACTTTTATTGATTCATTCTTAAAACCGGTTCCACGTGCTACAAGTTTGGCAACATCCCAGTCTTTTACAGAAAGTCCAACTGTGAAGTCGGGATTTTCTTCGGAGTACTGGAAATCAACAGGAGAGTTTGCTTCTGTCGCTTCTGTGGAATGAACAGAACCATCAGCCTTCAAGTACATAGTCAGCAACAAGGTTTTCCTTCCTGGTTCATCGCTTTCAGGTTCTGCGTAAAATCGACTTCCGGGCTCGAAACCTTCCATGAACCATCTGCCGCAATCCCATCCGAACATAAAAGCCTGTTCGTTATCATCAAGGAGCTCGTCGCCGGACACATCTTCACCTATGGCGATTTGTACGTTATTTGACGGCGTGGCATCAAGAGAAACAGAAATGCGGAATGTTGGCACATGTTCTGACCACGTACTCAGTGTGACATTAGTCGATACTTCTGTATCGGCAAACACAGCTTCCGGCAGATGTGGCAGGGTAGTGGCTGTGGATTGCAGTTGTACAGCGCACAGAAAAACTCCAGATAAAAGCAAATATTTAAAGATTGTCTTCATGACTCTTGACCTCCTTAACCAAAATAAATTATACGTTAAAAAAATATTAATGCAAAGGATTAATGCAACATTTGCCGGAATGCCTCGTGGAGAAAGTTATAATTGTGCAGACATAGGTGCGTATGAGCATCAGCCGTTCATACCGGTAATGTATATATTAGATAAGTGTCAGCTCATGAATGAGTATTCTGTCGGAATTAGCAAGATATAAACATGTATTGAACGGTTGCTTCCATGGTGGTTGTTTTTGCCGGTGTTGAAATATTATAAAAATCTGATTTCGGTGTTGACACTTTGGATCAGTCTGTGGTAACTTCAGTGCTGTTCAACTTCCTTTTTTGCAGGAGAATTTATGTTCCGGTGTGGCGTAGTGGTAGCGCAGAGGACTGTTAATCCTTTGGTCGCTGGTTCGAATCCAGCCACCGGAGCCATTTTAAAGGCGACTCAGCGAGATATGTCTTGCTGAGTTCGTTGTAAAAAGGGGAAATACAGAAATTAAGCAAGGATATGGTTACTATGCATAAATGGGAAGACCAAAACAATTTCGCAGTGAATCGTCTCGAGCCTCGTGCTTGGTTCACCCCTTTTGAAGACGCAGATTCAGCCAAGTGGGGACTGCCCGGAGATTCCACGTTAGTTCGTGTGCTGGGTGGTGACTGGCTGTTTCATTACGCAGAACGTCCTGGTGATGCACCCGAAGATTACTTCGAGGTTGATTGTCAATCTTATGACTGGGATTCTCTTTCTGTGCCATCAATGTGGCAATTGAACGGATATGGAAAACCCTGGTATACAAATGTAATTTATCCTTTTCCGCTTGATCCACCGTTTGTTCCAGACGAAAATCCTACCGGTTCTTATCGGAAGCATTTCTTGATTCCTGAAGACTGGAAGGGTAGAGATCTGCGACTGCGTTTTGATGGTGTTGATTCCTGTTTTGAATGTTATGTTAACGGAAAATTCGTTGGGATGGGTATGGGTTCTCGCCTGCCATCAGAATTTGATATTTCCAACCATGTGGACTTTGGAGAATATAATGTTCTCGCTGTGCGCGTGTGGCAGTGGTCTGCCGGTTCTTATCTGGAAGATCAGGACATGTGGTGGATGTCTGGAATCTTCCGTGATGTTTCTATTATCGCAATGCCTAAATTGCGCATTGAAGATTTGTTTGTAGAAACAACCTTCGATTCAAAGTATGAAGATGCAACACTGTCTGTAAACTTGAAGGTTGTTAATTCGGACAAAACTCCCATACAGGGGGTTTCAGTAAAGGTGAGTTTGTTTGATGCCGTGGGTGAGCCGGTTGCAACGCTTTCAGATAATATTTCCGTACAGGATAGTGGAACATCGAATGTACAGCTCAAATGTGATGTATCAAAGCCGCGCCAGTGGTCCGCCGAAGATCCGTATCTTTATAAACTTGTAGCCGAAATAAGTTCGTCTGACAAGAGCGGTATGGCGATTCCACTGCCGGTCGGTTTCAGACAGGTGGAGATAAAGGATGGAGTACTGCTCATAAATGGAAAGCGAGTAATTTTCAAGGGTTCAAATCGCCACGAATCAAATCCCGTTACCGGACGTGCGCTTTCCATTGAAGATATGATTGAAGATATCCATCTGCTCAAGCAAAATAATTTTAATGCTGTCCGTACAAGTCATTATCCGCATGATCCGAAATGGTATTCCCTGTGTGACAAGTATGGTCTTTACCTGATTGATGAGTGTGATCTTGAAACGCATGGTTTCAGCCATGGAGATTGGGAGAAGTGGACACGTAATCCTCCCGGTGATCCGTCTTGGGAAGCTCCGATTGTTGATCGCATGGAGCGCATGGTCATACGCGATCGAAACCATCCGTCGGTAGTAATATGGTCGCTTGGAAATGAATCAGGGATGGGCTGCAATCATTTTAAAATGGCTGAAGCAGCAAAAGCCCTTGATTCCGGAAGACCGATTCACTATGAGGGCGACTACCTGTGCCATGTTGCTGATATGTACAGCCGAATGTACCCTGAACAGAATTTTGTGAAGCTTGTGGGTGAAGCGAAGGAGTCTTTCAAGGCATACGATCACTATAACGGCAAAGAGTCAGAGCTTCTTCCTGAAGTATATGGAAAACTTCCTTTCATACTCTGCGAATACGTTCATGCAATGGGCAATGGACCGGGCGGAGTCAAGGAGTACTGGGAAGCTATCCGCAACAATCCACGAAGCTGTGGCGGATTTGTCTGGGAGTGGTGCGATCACGGAATCGCTCAAGTTACAGAAGACGGCGATATGTATTATGCATACGGCGGAGACTTCGGAGACGAGCCCAATGATGGTAATTTTGTATGTGACGGACTCGTACAGCCGGACCGCACACCGTCTCCTGCAATGGTGGAGTTGAAAAAATGGCAGGAACCGGTTTTTGTTGAAGCTGTGGATCTGGCAGAAAACAAGTATCGTATAACTAATCGCTATGACTTTGTAACTCTGCATGGGCTGGAATGTGAGTGGCGCCTTACGGCTGATTGCGAAACAATCGAATGTGGAATGCTCGATGTTGCCCCTGTCAAGGCCGGTGAAAGTACCGTTGTTACACTGCCTTTCGAATTGCCGGAGTGCAAGGTCCGTGAT
>JAAZFF010000149.1 GCA_012511845.1 Lentisphaerota bacterium | reverse complement strand
TGAAGACGTATATCTTGCAGGCTCTATGCTTATGGTTTTGAGTCTTTTAGGTATGGTTGGGACTTTAGTAAGTGATTTACTCCTGCTGTGGCTGGATCCTCGTATCAGAATGGAAGGAGGGGCAAAATGAATTTATCGCAAAAAACTGATAACGCAGCAGCTGTCGATAATGTTGCTGCTACCCAAAGTGCCGCCTCAATGGATACTCTCTCGCAATGGCAGCTTATCAGAATCAGATTCGCAAATCATCGTCTCGCTGTAATTGGGCTTCACATGCTCATAGTGCTGTATCTGATTGCCGCACTTGCAGAGTTTATAGCTCCATATACACGAGATTTCAATGACGTAGATAAAATTTACTGCCCGCCGCAGGTCCCGAAGTATACTCGGAAATCAGGCTTGCATGCCAAGGCTTTAACACGTCAGATTGATCCGATAACTTTCCAGAATTACTACACGGCAGCAGACGACGTTATACCGCTCGGGTTTTTCGTAAAAGGTATACCATACCGCTTATGGGGCGTAATACCTTGTGAACGACATTTCTTCGGTGTTCGCACTGAAGCCTGGGAAGGTGAAGGAAAAGCACCTCCGGTGTATTTTTTGGGAGCCGATAAATTCGGCAGGGATATACTAAGCAGAATTACATACGGTGCGCGCATATCACTTTCTATCGGATTAGTCTCAATAATAGTAACATTTACCCTCGGTGCTGCAATAGGTGGTATTTCAGGCTATGTAGGAGGAAAAACAGATAACTTCATACAGCGTGCAATTGAAGTTATCAACTCTTTCCCGCAGCTGCCGCTGTGGATGGCTCTCGCAGCAATTTTCCCCGAAGACTGGTCGGCAATGAAAACATATTTTGCCATCACTATTGTTCTGAGCCTTTTAGGCTGGACGGGTCTTGCTCGAGTAGTGCGCGGTAAACTTCTTGCCCTTAGAGAAGAGGACTATGCAGTAGCTGCCAGGCTTATAGGAGCAAGTCATGGCAGAATCATTTTCAGACATCTTCTGCCGGGCATGACAAGCCACATTATAGTTAGCCTTTCTCTCAGTGTTCCCGGTATGATACTGGGTGAAACCTCTCTCAGCTTTCTGGGATTGGGGCTTCGTGCACCGGTCGTAAGCTGGGGTGTTATGTTGCAGGACTGCCTGAACATGGATGCGGTAGCAAACTACCCGTGGCTTCTGATGCCTGTTTTCTTTATTATAGCAACAGTGCTCAGCTTCAACTTCTTCGGCGATGGTATGCGCGATGCCGCCGATCCGTATAGCACAAAATGAGGGCAGATAACGCATGAAAAACAATTTAAACGAAAAAGAAAAAAACACAATTCTCAGCATCAAAGATCTGCACGTCACATTTACTTCTGAGGAAGGCGTTGTCGGTGCCGTCAATGGCGTATCATTCGATTTGAAGCGAAACCGCGTACTTGCTATTGTCGGCGAGAGCGGATGCGGAAAAAGCGTCACTGCTTATTCAATTTTGAAACTCATACGCAGCCCCGGACGCATTGCCAGGGGAACAATCAATTTATTCCCGGACAGTGCAGATGAACCCGTCGATATTGTTTCTTTAAACGACAAGGACGATCGGCTTTATCAGATACGAGGCGGTGATATAAGCATGATATTCCAGGAGCCTATGTCTGCCCTCAGTCCCGTACACACAGTAGGCAATCAGATATGCGAAGCTATACTCCTTCATCAGGATGTATCGGTTGATGAGGCACGTGCGCAAGCCATATCGATGCTCGGCAAAGTTGGTATTGCAGGTCCTGAAAGGCGCATAGATCAATACCCCCACGAGCTAAGCGGGGGCATGCGACAGCGCGTTGTAATCGCAATGGCACTTGTGTGCAATCCGCGTATTTTAATAGCCGATGAGCCGACAACCGCGCTAGATGTTACAATACAGGCGCAGATACTGAGTCTCATAAAAGAGCTGCAGAAGGAGAGGGGAGCGTCAGTTATTTTTATAACACATGATCTCGGAGTAGTAGCGCAGATTGCCGATGATGTTGCTGTGATGTATCTCGGACGGATCGTTGAAAAAGGCACAGTAAGGCAAGTTCTGAAATCACCGGCGCATCCGTATACATCAGGGCTCCTGCAATCGCTTCCCGGAGTGACTCAAACGAAGGGACGTCTGCCTGCAATAGAGGGCAGTGTGCCGGCACTTACGGCAATCCCTTCAGGATGTCCGTTCCATCCTCGCTGTCCGTATTCAATAAAAGGTCTGTGCGATGCAGGAGAACCGCCGAAACAACATGTAATTGGAGACGAGCATTCAGCAGCATGCCTTCGACTCGATTTCATTGCACAGTTGAACAAAGAGAAGGAGGCTGCAAAATGAATGCTGATACGGTAAAAAGTAAAAGAATCATTCAAACTGCTCCTATGCTGAAGGTGCGCGGACTTAAAAAATATTTTCCTATAAAAAGCAAAGGATTTTTCTCAAAACAGATAGGTTTTATCAAAGCTGTTGATGATGTAAACTTCGATCTGATGCCGGGAGAGACGCTGGGACTCGTCGGAGAAAGCGGTTCCGGCAAAACAACGTGCGCCAGAACAATTTTGCGAGCATTATCCCCAACTGCCGGGCAGGTTTTATTCAGAAGCGGAAACGAGGATGTAGACCTGGCAGGATTGTCCGGGAAATCGCTCAAGCCTCTGA
>JAAZFF010000148.1 GCA_012511845.1 Lentisphaerota bacterium | reverse complement strand
TCAGAGGGAATTTTGTCATGGCTCGGATCATGCCAGGACTTCGGAACAATTTATATCAACAACCCCAGCGCCAGGCTTAAATCCTCAAAAGCACCCACACCGTCGAAAGTTCGTGTTAAAAGAAAGGTTGAAGAAAAGACTGTACATCAGGAGGCTGAAAAAGCTTCCGGTGAGAACTTTATTGAAAAACTTCCATTCAAATTAAATCCCTTTGCTAAAATACTGGTAGTTGGCGGTTATGTTGAAGCAGATGTGGAATATCTCCCTGATGTAACATTCGAAAAAATCAATGCTGCAGTTATCATTAACGGCATGGAAGGAGTACTTGCCGTTTCAACTTCTTGTGAACAACCTGTTTTGGGAAAAGCTAAACCTGTATCGGCAGAGAGAATTGAATTTGAGGCACACTACCCTTCACTCCGCAAACTGATAGAAAGCCCTTTAAAAGCCAGCTTCAACGCAAACATACACTTGCCTGAAACGGAATTACCGGCGCTGGGAATATTTCTGCCTTCCGACAAAAAGTTTCCACGCTTTCTTGAGGGAACTGCAGCTTTAAAATTGGAGGCAACAAGAAGGGACAGTGCCTCTGTTAAGTTAAAAGGCGCTTTTGAATCGAAAAATGTATTGCTCGAAAGCTCCGCTCTCGGAGAGGAAAAACTCAAATGGGATTCAGCAACGCTTGATTTAGACTTGGCTGTAGATAGTACAATTGCCCAAATCAACAAACTTGAATTTATCTCTCCCTTTATAAAGCTTGAGGCTTCAGGCAAATTGGAGTATGAAAAACTTCAAGACTCATCTGATAGTACTATTAATGCGTTCGGTAAAATCGATTTAGCTTCTATAGCACAGCAGATTCCCCGAACATTAAAGATTAAAGAAAATACTGTCCTAAAAAGCGGTAAGCTGGATTTTGAACTTGAGGCTACAACTATAGAAAATGGCATCATGGTCTTTTCAATATTAAGAACAGATGGATTGGAAACCTCAGTTGATGGAAAAGCCTATGCAATATATCTGCCTCTGTCTCTAGTTATAAAAAGCAACTTATCGCCAAATTATGAACTCGATAAGTCGATGCTTGTTTTCAAATCAACTCCAGTCACGTTAGAAGCAGCGGGAAACCTGGAAAACGGTGAAATTCTCGGCTCCATAAATATGGAGGAGATTTATACAATACTGCAACAAGTACTGGATCTGGAAAACAAACCGCAGATACATGGAAACTTCAGAGTTAAGGGTGGCTGGAAAAAGATTTCTGAAATTTTTCAATTGAAAACAATAGCTGATGGAACGAATGTAAAGATTATTACTGACAAATCACTCAATTTGGATACATGCTCCATAAAACTTTTATCTTCGTTTCAACCTTCTGACGCACATCTGTTAAAGAATTTGGAATTCACCATAGATACTCCATTTGCCAATGCAGAGATAGTTGTTGATACAAATTTTGATGTTTCTAAAGTGCCCGAGCAGAGTGCAGGCAATCCTGTGAACCTGTTCGGAAAAGCTGATGTGGATTTTGACAAGGCACAGTCGCTGCTTGAAGAACTTGGTCTAAATGAAGTCCTTGCAAGTGGAAAAAGTTCTACCATGTTCAAACTTTCTCTGCCCGCTGATGCCAACAAGGAAACTATAGCCGCTGATGCCAATGTGGAGGCAGACTTTACTGCGCCATCATTAACAAGCAAAGGACTGGCTATACGTGATGCCGCGGCAAGCTTATCTGCAACAAATGGTACGACAATTATTGATGTTTGGGGCACAGTAAATGAGGGTAAATTAAAGATAGTTCCTTCTATAAATCTTTTAGATACTCCTCCGGTTTTAACTTTACCGGATAATTCAGTTGTGCTGAAGGATGCTGAAATAACGCAGGAGTTTCTTGAAAATTATCTTACACGAGTTCACCCTGTTTTAGGCAGCAGTGCCATTGTGTCAGGCAATATCAGTATTATAGCCAACAACTTGAAAATTCCGCTCCATGCTGATGCATTGACTGAAATGGACTGGACAGTTTCGGCAAATTTACGAGACACACACCTGACGGCATCAGGTATCCTCCTGGACATAGTAAATACGCTTGGTCTGAAAAACAGGGATATCATTATCACAAATCAAACGATTAACGTGGCATGTCATGGTGGACGCTTTTATCCTGATCCTCTTGATATATCAGTTGATAATGAAAAGCTATGCGCCTATGGTTCTGTTGGTGTAGATGGAACTCTTGATTACAAAATAGATGTGGAGTTGAGCGAGAAAATTTTAGGTTCTTCGGTATATAAATATATTAAAGATGAAGTAATCAGCTTACCTGTTTCAGGAACTGTTTCACGTCCCTCAATAAATTCACGAGCAATGCGGGAACAGATTCAACGCATCATTAAAAATGCCGCATCTGAAATTTCGACTGAAAAGCTGGAGGAAAAATTAAGCGATAAACTTGAAGGCAAGATAAAGGAAAAAGATTTTAAGAAAATAGAAGATGTCTTAAAAAAACTCAGAAAATAATTTTCTTTAATAGGGGCAATCCCCTACCCGATCAGGCGCTCAGGGCTCCCAGGCACTCAGCTGCCGGGCACAGACAGAAATGTCCGTGCTACAGTCTGTGGTGCATAAAACTACCCACTGCACACTGACCACTGCCTACTCTTTTCCCCACTGCACGGCTTAATCTGCCGTGTAATATATATCATCCAGATAAAAAGTTATCGACTCTCCGGGATTTGCAACAACCCAGCCGAAACCGGTTTTGACACGAGTTAAATCTCTTCCATCAAGCGGAATGCGGTATCTTGTCCATTCCGTTTTCAATTTGATATCCTTCAGCTCTGCTATAACAGTATCGGAGTATTTGGCGTTTTGAATGCTGCCCACCTTGAAAGATACTTTTTCTCCGCCCTTTTCACCGCGAGCCCAGAAAACGAGGGTACCGGCGCCCTTTAGGTTAAATCCTCCGTCCTGCTCCCCCCAGTCGTTCGCAGGATGCTGCCAGAGAACGCCAGCCCAGTTATCCGATGCATTGTATGAAACCTTGATACAGGTATCTCCGCTGTGTGGATTTTTACCGTGCGTTAAATCCATTTGAATGGCACCTGTGTTACCCATGTACCCTGATGCATACCATGTTTCAGGAGCGCCGTTGGCATAAACATAAAACGGAAGTCTTTGCGGTTGTTTTGATTCAACAGCCACTGCACCTGTTCCTTGCAACGCTATATTCGCATATGCACCTGAACCTTTTCCATCGAAAACATAAGCATAAAGCCTGAATTTCCCTCCACCCGGCAATTTCACCTCAACACGTGAAGTGCCCTGCCCTTTTATGATCGCTTCCGGAAATCCCGGCGGTGTAGGTTCGCCCGTACCTGTTACTGCATAAGTAGAAGCTTCTTTAACGAGTACCCACTTCCAGGTAAGTTTATCGCCATCCGGATCTTTGGCAGTTGCCTCGGCTGTAAGCGTACCGCCGGCTTCTTTTACATCATCTCTCGACACCTTGATATGTGAGATTTCCGGACAGCGATTTGCCGGACCTTTCCCTGTCCAGCATTCCTGTAGCGCATCTGTTGCACCAAGACGCGTATTATCCGGCAACAGCAATCCGTACCAGGTTGGAGTTGCCTCCACTTTGTGCCCCCAGGTGAAAGCATAAGAACCCAGGCAGAGTTTATTTCGTTCGCCTTCTATCGTTTTTTTATAGACATCAGCATACCACTTGGCTTTTTCGGTACTCGTCATTTCCCGAGGACATCCGAATGAGGTTTTGCCTACTTCCCATTGTCCGGGGGGACCAAACTCCGTAATAATATATGGTTTTACCCCACCTGCTTTCCTGTAGCGTTCTCCAATAGAGGCACTTCCTCCGTAAGTATTGATCCCGAGGATATCTACGCTCGGGCAAAAACGATTGAATTCACGCACGTTTCTGTCAGGGATTTCGGCTACAACTGTCATTATCGGATGATTCGGATCAATAGCTTTTACAGCCTTTGCCACGTCATCGATATGCTTCCACATTTCTTCCCTGTGTTGATTGCCGATTTCCATCTCATTGCCAAGTGCCCACATAAGAAGAGCTGGATGGTCTTTTAGGCGTCTAACTACTTTGAGCACATCTTCTTTTTGTTTTTCCAGAGCAGCCGGATTAGAGTAGTCGAAACCGTGCTGCTGATGACCGAACCAGAAACGTATTGTGGCAGTAAGTCCGTTTTTCTGCGCAATATCGAGCTCTTTCTGCGCTGTTCCGGCACCCCATGTTCTGAAACTGTTTCCACCAACTTCAGCCAGGAGATCTTTGGGACCTCCACCGCCGCCGCCTTTGATGAAATACGGTTTTCCATTACGCTCAAGTGTAAAGTTACCGTCACTTCCTTTAATAACTACGGCGCCAAACAAACTTGCAGTCATCATATTCATCACAAAAAATCGTATAATATTTTTTCTCATATCAATTCCGGTTTATATTTATTTTCAGCAGCAGTGTTTGAAACACTACTTGATAGTTAAAACAGTTCCGGCCATCGGTACAATTATATAACCGCTGCCGACTACCCAGTCTTCAGGAAAAGCATCTGCCTCATACTTACCTGCCGGGAACGGTATACCGTCTACCTCAAGCCTGGTAACAGTCAGGGAACTTTCGTCAAGATACAGAACAGGATTAAGTGACGACTCAAGTTCCGGCGGCAACATTTCAAATCCGCGTATTGTAACATTTTTAGTCAGGCGAACCTTACCGTTATCACCTACGATCCAATCTGTTTGTCCGAAAGATTTATCTGTATCAAAAAGCGGCGGAAGATGAGTTGAAGGGTTGAACTGCTCGACAAGATTGGTCATGGCACGCCATTTGTCGTGATTGAATACCATTACTATAGCTTCATCAACTTGCATTGCAGCATTTTGCCAGGCGATTGTTCCTGCAGCGCCACCAGCCGTATCATACTTGGCATCACTGCCGGGGGCACCTCCTGTGCCTCCGAAAGCCGACAGTGTTCCTCCGAAATCTTCAGATGATGCAGAGGCTTCAGTCAGCCTTATACGAATTCTCCCGCCGGATCCTGGTCCGTAATAGGCATCATTTCCACCATTGGCAGTTATGAAACCGTCTCCAAGCAGTGTTCCTGCTTCGATATTCAATGTACCTCCCGTTCCTCCGCCGCCATTGTTGCCGTATCCATAACCATCTGCCGATATACGACCGAAAACAGACAATTCGCCAGCAACCCGCAGTCGTACAAGACCCCCGCCGGAGTATTTCAACAGTGCGGCAGCACCT
>JAAZFF010000147.1 GCA_012511845.1 Lentisphaerota bacterium | reverse complement strand
CCCGCGGTCAGCAGGAGATCTCATGCTGGAATCGGGGGGTCTGGCAGCCAGCTCGATTTTTTCATCCGACTTGCTGTACTCTTTCATTTGCGGACTGCTGCTGCCCATCGTCTGTGCCATGTTTTCCGACAAGTCCTTGATTCTTTCCTCTTCACTTTCGGCTGCATATGCTTCCATTTCCGTTGCAAGTCCGGAGAGATCGTACATTCTGCGCAGACGCTCCTCCTGCGTTTTATCGGCACCGTTGCCTAATGTTTCCGGCCTTACAATCTCTATGGCAGCAACCATCAGCATTTCTGAAGTATCCACCATATTATCGGCTTCGCGAACGGCGTTCATGGTCTCCGTTTTCAGCTTTTCAAAGTCGTCCTGTGTTCTCGGCGGAGTTTCTACCAGTTCTTTATTGATGTCCGGGCGCACTACCTTGACAACGTCGGTCAGCCTTGACGCCTCCTCAAACGACATTCTTCGCAGGATAGCCGTTTCTGCCGCATTGATATCGCGATAAGATTCCGTAATTTTATCTTCGAGTAACTTGGCTGTTTCGTATGCCTCGACAAGCTCTGTCATTCCAAGCTGTTTGTAGGAAAGCGGATCCGGCTCGAAAGTTTCCTGTGCGAGGGGCTCAGGCTTCGGCTTCTCGGCTTCTGCCAGCTTTGCGACCTCTGCCGTCTTTTTGGCGAGCTCTTCCTGCGCCCTTATATTATCGGCAAGGTCTTTTTTAATTTCTGACGGGAAAGCTCTTGCAACTTTCGCCAGCTCTGATCGGCGAGCCTCCTCTTCCCTTATTGTTGTAATTATCTTTGTCTCCTGCTCCTTCTGGCGTGTAAGGGTGTCTGTTTCTTTCTTGAGAGCAGATTCCTTGCCTGTTATCTCACGCTGCCTGGCGTTCAAATCTTTCTTATTCTGTCCGATGGAGCTTTCCAGGCTGCGTCCAGCAGCAATCAGGGAATTCAGGCGTTCCTTTGATGCAGGATCGACCTTTTCCATTGACTTTTGTTTTTCCTTTTCTTTTTCGATCGCCTGCTTGTTTCGCTCCAGCTGAGCCTCATTTTTCTTGGACTGTCTCTCCAAAGTTGCCGCAGTTGATGCAAGAGTTTTTGCCTCTTTTCTCAATTCGGAAATCTTCTGGGAAGTCTCCTTTTGAGAAGCCCTGTTCTTTTCCAGCTTTTCCCTGTTGTCGGCAATGCGTTCGAGAACCTTGGGGTAAGTTGCCACTGCTGAAAACCGGCTGTTAAGATTCTTCTGGAACTCGCGTTGCATCGTATTTACTTTCAGCTGAGTATCACGCAAGACGGCTGAAGCTTCAGCCGTTTTTTCCATGCTCAGAAACTGTGCCTCGACTGTAGTTTTGTCCATCAGATTCTGGGCATTTGCCTGGGCAGCATCAATAATCGGGAATTCAGGTCTTGCAGAATTAAGCGTTTTCTTCGCCTGCTCCATTTGGTCTTCTGTTGAAAAGTCGTTCAGCTGCATTTGCAGTATTTCTGCAATGTTGTCACGGAATTTTCTTTCCGACTCTATAGCTGTTTCCTGCTCTGAAATTATGTGCTTGAACAATTCGTCGATCGACTCCGTAGCGGAGCCCGCCTCATTCATTGCAAATGCGTCGTAGTCCGTCAAAATATCGTTTTTCATCTTGTCCATATTATGGAGGATGATCTGAAGCGAGTTCAGCTGATCCAATATTTCGTTGAGACGCACGGTCTGGATGGCATCTGAGAGCTGTTCGATGCGTTTTGCTGTAATATTCGGCTCGGGCTTTGTAATCTTCCGCTCCGGGATGATTATTTCCCTCAGCGGGGTAAAGATTACCAATGCGATAAAGCCAACAACATGAAGAATAAAAGAAAGCGTTTGCCAGAACGGCATTTGGATATACTGTTTGCGCTCTCTTTGCCTTACATCCTGTGCAAACATTCTTGCTGTTTTTTTATCATCCATTTGTATTTTACCCTTCCCTATCTACACCGACAGGATTAATTTTTGACATCAACGGCTGTATTTATGCCTATTATTGTCAATCCCTCTCCCTGGCAGGCATCAAGTACCTGAACGATTGAACGGAAAGGCGCATAAATATCGCCATTTAT
This sequence comes from Lentisphaerota bacterium, assembly GCA_012511845.1. Taxonomy (GTDB): domain Bacteria; phylum Verrucomicrobiota; class Kiritimatiellia; order RFP12; family UBA3636; genus JAAZFF01. Next base: position 1,438 of record JAAZFF010000147.1, on the reverse strand, counting down.
CCGTATTCGGGTGCTTGAATTCTCCCGCGCTGCCTCTCGAAGCTTTGTGAGAAGCCCTTCCGTGCCGACAGGTACAGAGTTGACAAAAAACTCTCCATATTTGTTGACGGATACTGTTGTCATTCCCGGCGTTGCCTTTACCTGTACAACTGCGTTTGCCTGGGGAAGCTCTATGGGCAGCTCTTTCTCCACCTTTTTCATCTGTGAAGATACAAGAAAGAATATTAAAAGCATAAAAACACAGTCTATCAATGAAGTCATCTGAATTTCGATCGGTGCTTCATCATTTATTTTAACTGCCATGTTTGGAATCTCCTTATTGAATTACCGTTCTATTTTCGCACCTTCATGTGCGTCTAGTACGGCTTTGCGCTGTATGGATTGTGTACAGCCCCGGCTTTAGGGGTTTGTTTTTACAAAAAGATTGTGAACTAAATCGCTGACCTCTTCTTCAAGTATAACGGCATAGAGCTCGAGCCTGTTCCTGACAATATTATGGATGAACAGCGCCGGCATTGCTATTGCCAGACCTGCCACTGTTGTAATGAGCGCCTTGCTGATATCGTCGGCGAGAATTGCAGGATCGCCCATTTCCCCGACAGCAGCAACAGTTGTAAATGCTCCGAGAAGACCTACTATTGTTCCGAAAAGACCTAGAAGGGGTGCAAGCGTTGCAACTACAGACAGCATGGCAGATTTGCGGTTTTCAAGACGCAGCTCACGCGATGCCTTATCCTCTGCAAACATTTTAACTTCCTGATAGTCTGTGCTGTCGCGATGCTCAAGCATTGTTTCTACGACACGCGCCAGCATGCTCTTGCTGCTCGAGCAGGCTTCCCTGACCTCCTCAATGTCGCCCTGCTTCCACAGCTTGATCACCTTCTCGCTGAAACCTACCGGAACAACACGATAAACGCGCATATACGTAAATCTCTCCAGAGCGCATCCCAATCCGAGAATGGACAGCAGGCCCAGGAAAATCATAGTCCTTCCACCTTGCACAAACCATGTTATCCACTGATCCATTGCTGTTTTTTCGCCGGGTGCTGCCGCATCGACTTCGACAAGATCGGGATCTATCGCCGACAGGGCGTCTGTCACCAACTCTGCCGACACCTCATTTGTGGCAGAGTCCGACAGTGCCACCTCATCGGCTGCCTCTGCCGCCTGATCCTGCGCGAACGCCGGAATAACAAGTACTGATGATACGAACAAAAGGAATGCTGCTGAAATAACGCGATACATGTTTTTTTACTCCAAATTTTTCAATCTCATATAATAAACGAAGGCTACACACCGAACGTCAGATTTAAAATGGTAGCATATAGCATACCAAACAACGAGAAACAAAAGATCCTGCATTGCCTTTTCGCCACCCTGTCTGCTCATTTAAGCCGCATTGAACAGTGATAAAGCAAAATTAATGAAACTTGCAACT
>JAAZFF010000146.1 GCA_012511845.1 Lentisphaerota bacterium | reverse complement strand
CGGAGAAACTCGCCCTACCTTCCCAGTATGTGGGCACAGGCAGGGTAGGGACGGCTCTCCGAGCGGTCCGCAAAAACATAGACCGGCGGTTTGCGGAGAAACTCGCCCTACCTTCCCAGTATGTGGGCACAGGCAGGGTAGGGACGGCTCTCCGAGCGGTCCGCAAAAACATAGAACGGCGGTTTGCGGAGAAACTCGCCCTACCTTCCCAGTATGTGGGCACAGGCAGGGTAGGGACAGCTCGCCGAGCGGTCCGCAAAAACATAGACCGGCGGTTTACGGAGAAACTCGCCCTACCTTCCCCAGTCTGCGGCGCATGAGGAAACTGCCCACTGCCCACTCTAATCTCAGTCTTCCTGTTCCCATTCGAGCCGGGGAAATCCTGAGCGGAGTATGAAGCGTGAAAACAGCCGCACCGGTCGGGTAAAATAGTAAAGAAAATGTGTGCGGCGGGGGAGCAGACATGCTCTTATATCGGCTGCTGCGGGAACAAACAGCCACATTATTCTGAAATGGATTTTTTGCATGGGAGAATCCAACAAACCGGGCCACCACCGGTAAACGCTCGTAAGCCCTTTTGGGTCTGTATGAACTGACATGCAGATTGCCATTCTTCTTTTCAACCAGGCACTTCCATGCCACTGTCCCTGCGCCTCCAGGGGGTATGGAGTACCAAGGATTTCTTCTCCCATAGCACATGCAAGGGCAAGAATGCGTGTCAATCGGCGTTTGCGTGCCAATTCAATGACAGATTCCCAATCCTGTGCAGTAAATTTTGATGAAATCACATCAAGATCTGGCAACCAGATCAGGCGGGTAAATGCATGTTTTGCACCATGGGCAGCGCAATATAGAAAGTGCTCAATTTTTGAGGGAGCACTTGCAACAGTACCGGCAAACTGGAAGTCTGTGCTATTTTTCAAAGCCGGAGTTGCATTCCTGAGAATTCCATCAGGATTTACAATATCAATTCCCACACTGCAGCCGGGGTGATACATGGCAATATCTTCTGTAGTTCGTAGCAAATGCTCTACTGCTTCAGGCGGGCTGTTGCGAATCTCCTGCCACCCCAGTCCTTCAAGCACTGATATGGCAATTCGTCTTTCCTTGTTTTTCAGCAGAAGGTCCACATCATCGTACATGCGGACGGAAGAGGTGTCGTAAGCCAGGGCAGCCAGAGCCGGTCCTTTTACTATCAGGGGTTTTATACCTGAATCGCAGAGTGACTTCAGTGCCTCAGCGATCAGATGATTGCTGATTTCCTGCTCCAGGATTTTTGCACGTAAAACTTCTCTTATTTCCGGCTCGCAATCGGGATATTTCCCGACAAGCGATTCTGCACACATCGGGAGTACGCCCTGGGAAAGGGCAATGCGGACAAGACGAGGTGGGGCGGGAGATGTTGTGTTGGAGCTTACCCTGCCCAATACCTCACGAACCGTATCAGTTATTATCTTTAGTGTTTCAAGGCGTTGAGACGGGCTGTTAATTTCTTTATCAACTTCAGTTTTGCTGGAAACAGCCCAGCGTCGGTAAATCCAGTTTCTCAGCTTCGAAATATAGAGATGGTATAATCTTGAAAGCAAGTTATTAACAAGTTGTACGGAGCCGTTACGCTCCCTCGATATCAGTATCCCGATAATTCGTTCCGGTTCGATTAGCTCTGCAGGAAATCCCTTTGTATCGCCTTTGCACCGATAACAGGTGCGTCCGTTTTTGAGTGTTACCTTGCGTGTGAACCTGTGCAAGCGTAAAGCACCGGAAGGCAACTCATAAAGCAGCACAGAGCCGCATGGTGCATGATTTTTTTTAGAAATTTTGAATGGCTCGACAACAACAAAGTCCCCGTTTTTGAGGAAAGGTTCCATGCTTTCGCCCTGTGCAAGAAATCTTGCAGGTTTCCCTGATCGAAGTTGTGAGACAATCAGGGGGGCTATGTCCAGTTCGATTGTTTTGTGCAATTCCATACATCTTCAACTGATGAAACAGCAATGCCCGATTATCGGAAAAGGTTGAATAAAAATAAATTTATACCGAGTGCATAAATGGATGAAATAAAATCATCAGCCGTAATGCCCAGACCGGAAGACAGGGACTGGAAACGGTATGCGGGGAAAGGCTTCAATATGTCCATGATTCTGTTTACAACAAAACACATCGGCATAAGCCACCAGAACTCTTGCCAGTAATGATACATGCCGAGCATGCAGATTGGGAATGTAAGATACTCATCGGCAACAATTTTGCCGTTGTCTTTTTCTCCTCCGAGGGCTTTTTCAGCATACGAACAAACGGGTATACATGCCAGCGACAGAAGTATGCATACAGCTACATGCACCCATAACAGTTCAGTATATACGGAGATTGTCCATACTATAAGGCATCCAAGCAATGCGCCGAATGTTCCCGGTGCTATCGGCGCATAACCAAGCCCGAAACCGGTTGCAAAGATTGTGGGCATTTTCTGCAGGGCTTTTTTGACAGTGCTCATGAGTTTCAATCTCCACCTGCAACAACAGGCATATGTTTTTTGTTTAGTGTCTGCATGGAAATTCGTTTGCTATAAGCCAGTCTCTTACAATCTCTGCCGGCAGCCCCATTATGTTTGTTCGTGAACCGCTGTAAGATTTTATAATCATATCACCGCATGCATCTATATCATAAGCTCCGGCACGATCGTGTGTTTTTGCTGCCTTCAGATATTCCCGGGCAGCAGCCTCGTCGAACTTGTTGAAAGTTACTGACGAAGCTGCTACACGTACATCTGCATTGTGGGATGGTCTGGACACTGCCACACCGGTGAAAACGATATGGGTTTTTCCAGAGAGGGTCATCAGCATGTCGACAGCCTCGGCAGCGGTTGGAGGCTTGCCGAGGCACTGTCCGGACAGTGCCACTATCGTATCTGCCGCCAGTATCCAGGAGTTGGCATGGTGTTGCAAACACGCCTGATGTTTTGCGAGTGCATTCGTTGCTACAACACGCACCGGATCAGAATTGCTGATGATTTCCTCGCACTCAGGAATGAAAACGGAGAATTTTACTCCCAGCTCTTTTAAAATGCGTTGTCTTCGCTCAGATGCGGTAGCAGCGATGAAGTGGTTGTTCATTACTGCTCCGATTTACTTCGCAATACTGCCACAAATGCTTCCTGCGGGACGTTTACAGTTCCAAACTGCTTCATGCGTTTTTTACCTTCTTTTTGTTTACTAAGCAATTTCTGCTTGCGCGTAACGTCGCCTCCATAAAGCTTGGCAGTAACGTCTTTTCTGAAAGCCCGTACATCCTCCCGAGCTATAATAGTGCGTCCGATTGCTGCCTGAATGGGAATCCTGAACATATGCGGCGGTATAACTTCTTTTAATATGGCACAAATCTGGCGTCCCCGTTCAACTGCCCTGTCTTTGTGCACCATACAGGAAAAGGCATCTACGGCTTCTCCGTTAAGAAGAATATCCATGCGGATTATATCGCTTACCTGGTACCCGTAGTGATCATAGTCCATTGAGGCATAGCCTCGTGATACACTTTTTAATGTATCGTTGAAATCTATCAAAATTTCATTGAGGGGCAATATGCACGTCAGGATAACTCTCAGCCCGTCGAGGCTGTCTGTTTTTTCCACTATCCCCCGGTGTTCGAGTACAACACGCATGATATCGCCGATGTATTCGGTAGGAGTAATAACTGTTGCCTTGATCATCGGCTCTTCAACGTAGTCAATCTCCATCGGATCCGGCATGCGTATCGGGTTGTCAATTTCTTCAACTTTCCCGTTTCTGTGATGAATTTTATATATGACAGCAGGGTGGGTGGAAATTATGTCGCATTCGAATTCACGCCTCAGCCTCTCCTGTACAACCTCCATATGGAGGAGTCCGAGAAAGCCGCATCTGAATCCAAAACCAAGGGCGACTGAACTTTCTGTATGCCATGTAAATGCGGAATCGTTAAGCTGAAGCTTTTCCAGTCCATTTCGTATCTTCTCATATTCGTCTGTAGCAACAGGGTAAAGACCTGCGAATACCATGGGGCGTATTTCACGAAATCCGGGAAGTGCCTCGGATGCCGGGTTTGCACGTGTTGTGATGGTGTCTCCGCAGCGTATTTCTTTTGGATCTTTCACTGTGCCGATTATGTATCCTACTGTACCGACGGACAGAGAAGCGGCAGGCTTCATTTCAGGAGAGAAGATGCCTACTTCCTTGACTTGTGTTGTTATGTCCGTACCCATAAAATAGATGTCGTCGCCGGTTTTGATTGTACCGTCAACAATTCGCACATACGCAATCACGCCGCGATATACATCGTAAACACTGTCGAAAATTATGGCGCGCAGCGGACCATCGGGATTTTCAGATTCTGGTGGTGGAACTTTCTGGACAATCATTTCCATAAGTTCATCAACACCGACACCTGTTTTTGAGGAAACCATGCCGCAATCATCCATAGGTATGGCAAGAGCTTCTTCAACCTGGTGTTTCGCTCCCTCTACGTCTGCGCTGGGAAGATCTATTTTATTTAATACGGGTATAATCTCAAGATCATTATCAATGGCGAGATAAGTATTTGCTACAGTTTGCGCCTGTACGCCCTGTGCCGCATCTATGAGCAGTATCGCTGCTTCACAAGCAGCCATTGAGCGGGATACTTCGTAAGAGAAGTCCACGTGACCCGGGGTGTCTATAAGGTTAATAAGATATGTTTTGCCATCTTTGGCTGTATAACTCATGGAAACAGGGTGCGACTTGATTGTTATGCCGCGTTCCCTTTCCAGGTCCATTGAGTCAAGAAGCTGATCTTGAAATGATCTGTCGTCTACTGTCTGCGTAATTTGCAGTATACGGTCGGCTAAGGTGGATTTTCCATGATCGATATGGGCTATAATACAAAAATTTCTAATATTTGACAGCATTTATTGATACTTTACTTTCAGGATGTCTTTGAGATTAATTTTCTAAATAATTCGATTTCAGATTTCATGTCGGTTTTTGAATAGAGAGCTGTTCCCGCTACAAACGCATTTGCCCCGGCTTGCGCGCATGAGACAATTGTATTGCGATCGATCCCTCCATCAACCATGATGGTAAAATCGGCTTTGCCGAAGGCTGTTGCGGAATCGCGCAATGCCCTGACGTTCGATAGTGGCTCACTTTTGAACTTCTGCCCCCCGTATCCGGGATACACCGTCATTTGCAAGCACTCATCAATCAGCTCCAGGTACGGCAAAACAGATTTATACGATGTTTCGGGGTTTATGACAAGCGCCGGAGCTACTCCCAGAGCTTTAATTCTCTTTAAAGTCTTTGATACGATGCATGACGACTCCACCTGTATCTGGATAGTATCGGCTCCTGCATTGGCAAATGTTTCGATGTACAGATCGGGTCTGTTGAGCATGAGGTGGACATTAAGTGGCATGGATGTGGTTCTTTTTGCCATTTCCACGAAATGAGGTCCAAAGCTGAGATTGGGGACGAATGCCGCATCCATGATGTCGATATGCAGGGCATCGGCGCCGGCGTCCTCTGCCCGTTTTATTTCATCTGCAAGGTGCCCGGCATCGGCTGCCAGCAGAGATGGTAAAATGATGGTCTTCATGGCGTAGTATTGTCGCATAAAATTGAAAGTAACGCAATCTGTGCTTGTTTGAGCACTAGTTGATCAGTCCGACCTGTCTGACCTGTCGACGCCACTCAGCAGGCGGGACAGGCAAGAATGCCTGTTTTACATTTATGCTTCCTTGACAAACTGGTCATTGATTACTCTTGTCAACCATCCAGCATACGGAACCGGGCAGGCGCTCGGTGTTCCCAAGCTCTGCTGCCATGATGCAGGTGCGGAGCCCTGCGATCCCAGTGCCAGCAGCCACGGCGGGTTGCGGCTTGCCACGGCGTAGGATTCGAAGCCGGGAGAAACCAGCCCTACCTTGCTCCGCAAGCGGGCACAGACAAGAATGTCCGTGCTACAGTTTGCGGTGCCTTCCCATCCATTTCACGCCTCCCAAGCTCTGCGTCTCCAAAGTTCTACTCACTACCCACTGCACACTAACCACTGCCCGGCTTGCCGGGCTCCCACTGCCCGGATTACCGGACATCCCCCTTTGCGTTTTCTTGCCAGTGGTTTTGTGTTGTGATAAAATGCAACCATGAATTCTAAAACAAGGAAGGGTGGAGTGTACCCATTTAAAAGCAAGCCGGTGCGCAGGCGTGTAATCGGTATACTTTTTATAACCATATGTGTTTTAGGAGTTTTAAGATTTATTTATATGCGTCAGCAGGATTTGAAAGCATGGCCTACGGCACTAAATGATGTTTCATTTTCCTCCTATAATACTGTCTTTGAGGAAATGAGTCTGGCATCGCCGCAGTCAGTCTCGAACTTTATGGCAAATTTAACTAGCCCTTCAAAAGAGTTGATGAATGAGTATCATCAATTTCAGACATTCGGTCTGGGCGATGAAAAAGAATATCCCCTGATTGACGAGAAACTGGGGGAGGGCAGTGAAAACCTGCTAAGTGCTTATGAATTCTGGAGTGAATACGATGCTTTTGATATGCGTGAAAACCCACTCCATTATGCTGACTTTATAGGCTTCAGTTCTGAATTTGCTGTTTTGGGCTGCTATCAGATGTCGGCGGGAGGTTCAAACGAATTTATACAAGCAGGGCAGGCGGGTCGGATTGAGCTTTTGGAGAAACATGTAAAGATGACTTCCGGAGGAGGGTTGTTGGCAAGGGCGGCAGCCCTTAATAATATCATGCTCATAGTGCGTGAGATTATTATGAATCCGGAAGAGGTGCAAGGTGGGGAGGTCGAATGCAGCAGACAAATAGAGAGTATTCGTGCCCTGGAGGGCAGGGTAGGCAATTTGGGTGACGCCCTCCGATCTGATTACAACTCAATAAAAGACGCCGTGTCCGCAATTTATAAGCAACTTGCAGGAAAAAGGGATTCGGAAAAAACGGACAGTCGCCGGCTTGCCGGCATGTCAAGTGTAATGGTTGCCCTGCTTGGCGGTAATGAAGCTGATACACAGGCGAATATGGCTGCCCTTTTTTCTCACCTGATAAGAAATTCTGAATCCGATACATATACGGAGGATGGTCTTACTGCCGGACTGCCGGCATGGCTTGGGCATAAAAAAAAACGCTCCCCCTGGACGAGAGACCCAGTGGGGGCAGCGATAGCAACTTCCTATATGCAAAATGCCAAATATGCCCATGCAGTGATGCCGAGTATTTTACTTGAATTGCGAGCAGCGAGAATTATTGTTGCCCTGAATTTTTACAAGCAGGCAAAGGGGGATTTTCCTGAAAATTTTGGTGAATTAATTCAGGCAGAGCTCCTGGAAACAGGGGATCTGTATGATCCGTTTTCCACGGTTGCGGGAGCAGAAATGATATACTCCAGGGAGAATGGAGGGTGGCGTTTTTACAGTGTTGGTCTGAATCAGATAGATGATGGTGGCGTATATGATTCATACCGGGTAAAGAACGTCCGGGAACAAAAACAATCTGATTTTATTTTCATGTCGCGTGAGAGAGAGTACAGGACGACTTTATTTGAGGGGAATTGATATGTCTGCAATAGTTATAGATATAGGAAATACATCAACTACGATTGGGCGATGGGAAGGTAAGAAGGTTTCGGATATTACTGCCCTCCATGGCGGAATTCATCATCCTGCTACAGTTGAAAAAGCTCTTTTAAAAGCAGGTGCAAAAACGGCTGAATCTGTTTTTATGGCATCAGTCGTGCCTGATGACAATGAGAATTGGGTGTGGTTTCTGAAACGTATTTTTTCTCTGGAAACAGAAATATTATCGCATAAAACTCCACTGCCTATCGGAATCGACTATCCCAGGCCGTCACAGATAGGTGGAGATCGTCTGGCGGATGCTGTCGGTGCCGTGCTGAGACATGGCTATCCTGTAGTAGATGCAGATTTCGGTACGGCTTTGACCTTCGATG
>JAAZFF010000145.1 GCA_012511845.1 Lentisphaerota bacterium | reverse complement strand
GGTATATTCAGTTCCAAGTTCTGCTGCAATTTTAAAACTTATATGGATAAACTGCCTGAAATCAGAGTTGAAAAACTTATTGGAGGATTCGTGTTCCAAAGCACTGACAAACTTCTCATCGCTCCACTTGTCGACCTCATCGGCTGACGGCAGACGTTCATGCCTGATTGAAATTACAGTCGAATAAGGTTTGCAAAGAACCTCGTATTGAGGCAATGCAAGCCGATAGATTTTCTTGACCAACGCTAATGCCTCACCACCGGTTGCAGCCAAACCAATAATTTCTTCGAGCCAGGATGTACCGGCAGTCTTAATGTGAACTCCGGCATCATGACGCTTGAGAGAGGTAGCTATGTGAGGATAAAGCGAAAACTTGTCGCTACCCGAGTGAACGCTTAGCTTAAGACTCCTGGGCAGTCCGAAATGTTCAATAGCGTATCGGATAACACTGATATCAGCATCAAACTCCAAGGCAAAGACATTGGGGTCACCAATATAATCGATTCCCTTATGAAATTCGCCGGAAAATTTCGGCGCAACAGTCTGTAATGGAATATTTTCTTCAGCAAGTCCGGCAAGGATAATCAGCAGTTCGGCAGGCGTCTGGGGTGAGATAGTTTCATCCATTGAAACTTCTGTAACAAAAGGCGCATCTTTACGTACTTCCGCGATATGCCGATAGAGATTACCTGCTTCACGAATCGCCATAAGGTAGCGTTCTGCAACGGACAGCAGAGTTGCCTGATCGATCGTCAACTCTGCCTGACTTCCAGGCAACCGGAGCTTTCCCACCAATCCTGAGTGGCGTGCTACAAAAGCCTCACACTCATCCTGTGTTGCCGGTTTGCCGATCGCCCCGGCAACATCAAGGGTAAAGAAGTCACACGGTGAAACAAAAGACTCAACATTTTCCATAGTTATGTGATCGGCATCAACAAAATAGTCCTCTGTCCACCTTTCCGCGGCTACACCTGCATCGGCTGCATTTCGGGTGTCGAGTGGTTTTGTACCGGTCAACGAGTGTTCACGAAATGATTTATTCCATATTGGTATTACCGTAACGCCCTGCTTTCGGATTGCCTTCACAGCTTGAATCTGAGCAGATACTTGGTGACCAAAACGGTCACCAACACCAATTGAATACTTTGCAAGCTCGATCATAACATTATCCTCTCTTGTTCTTTTGCAACATAGATTTGCCATTGCAACATATCACCATTCTACACATTGCGGACTTATGTAACAATACTATAGACTCATCCCAAATCTGCGGAAGATTTTGCGCCTCCCAGGCAAACTGATCACTGCCAACTGATCACAGCGCGTATCAACTATTTGTCAGGTTATCGCTTATCAGTGTCCCTGGGGACTACATCACATGTTTCCTGATACCACGTAAGCATGCGCTCTTTGAGAGTTGCGAGAATTCCAGCTGCTTCCGGCACGTCGACTATATTATTTTCCTCAAGGGGGTCGGCTTCAAGATCGTAAAGTTCATCCGATTCATACAATCGCCGAACGTATTTATGAGTGTGTGTACGGCACATTGTTGCTTTTGTATGATAAGGACCTTCATCAGTAGTTTGGAGTCGAATACGCGGAGAGTATAATCCGTCCTTGTTCGTAGACAGACTTTCCAGTTCCATAGCCTGGGTTTCTCCATAGCGGCGACCACCCTCACAGAAAACGGCATCCCTATGAGTATTTGTGGAGCCGCTTATAAGTGGTAGCAGGCTACACCCGAAATGATCGTATCCAGGATCAATATTCACAAGATCATATACAGTAGCAGGAAAATCAACAAGTTCAACGAGAGCATTACAAGTTCGTGGTTTGACTTGTATTGTTTTCGGGGGCTTGATTACAAGGGGAACTCTTGAGAGACAATCTTCTGTGGTGTTTTGTGTCTTTTCAACAATTCCGTAGTCGCCGGTATAATCTCCATGATCAGCGAATAAAAATACAGCCGAATCATCATAATGCCCCGCTTCACGCAAGGCATCAAGAATGAGACCATACTGATGATCAACGCGGGCACACATACCATAATAAACAGCTCTGAGTTCTGTCCACTGTTCTTCCGTCCAACCTTGCAGGCGTTGATTTTCGTGAATACCTTTTAGTATGGATGGTTTGCCATCCCAGTTTTCCGGTGCCACTGCACGGCGCGGTAATTTAGAGCGATCGATCATGCTGTACCACGGCTCTTCTACGCAATAGGGAGGATGTGGATATCCCAGTGGAAGATATAAACAGAAAGGCTGTTTTTCATTATAGGATCTTATAAAATCTATGGCTCCAAGCACTGACGCCCAGTCTCCATCACAGTAATATAGTTCGCCGGCTGGTTTTTGCAGCTTGCCTTTGAAAAAACTATAATAGTTTGGTCCATCTTCAGCACCTCTCCACCGCTCCTGTCCACCGTGATTTCCTTCTGCCGGAGTACATCCCCATCGTTCGTAGTCAGATTGTGCAGGTTTAAATTTTACATCGCAGTGTTCGGCAAAACCGTATTGCCCGGGCACAAGATCATTTTTCCCACCCCACCAGATAAAATAGCCGTTATCTTTAAGTACTCTGAGCAAATTTGTTTCACCGCGCTCAAGATGCAACATGTGATACATCGTGCGGTGTCCCCGCACATGCGGATACCAACCTGTCATAAAACTGCAGCGGCTGGGCGTACAAACTGTGTTCTGACAAAATGTTGAAGTAAACGAAACTCCATCACACTTGACTACATTGTCAAGATTTGGAGTAACAGCAGCGGGATTGCCGGCATGGCCCAGCACATCACCTCTCCATTGATCAGGATTGAAGATTATAATATTTGGTTTATCAGACATAGGTACTGTTCCTCCTCAGATTCCGCCGAGTACATGCAAATGATTGCCGCAGATGGTAAAGCGCTGGTTCAGCCGGTAAAACGGTTCATTATAACGGGCAAGAGCCTTTTCTGTATCGGCAGCAGAATCATCAACCCAGATGCGTATTGTTCCTTCCCGGGAATAAGTCATAACTTGTTCACCAGGTCTATCTAGAAACTTGGAAGCCATAAGTACCGGACCGCCTACAGTCCCAAGAGTACGACCCATGCCATCAAGAACTTCTCCGCTGCAATTCCCGTCATGTCGTGTACCGCGAACAAGTTCATGTAATCCGTCACCATTGAGATCTACAGGAATAGTTTGAAAAGGATCGAATGGAAGATTTTCAGGTTGACCTGTTGCAACATCATAAGCAAAAACTTCCCGTTCGCCAATCATTCTGGCTTTTTTCGTCTGTACTTGCGATGCAACACGAATAGCCATGGCAGTCCTTTTTTCAGGCGTAAAGCGTGCCATCCATCCTATATGCATATGCCCTTTATCTACATCACCCCAGATTCGTTTGCCGCCAGCATCGTAAACTGCCACTCGCGGCGGCACCACACTCTGCTTCTCACGTGTTACAAACAGCATCCATTTTCCCGTATCCACATCACGAAATGGCTGTATTATATCCGAGTGACCGCTATATGTGTCATCATCAGCGCAGAAGAGTTCGCTGCCTCCATCTATTTCAATGCAACGCTCGCCCCACATCCACTCATCAACGCCATCTTCGTTAAGATCGACTACCGGATGCATATGGCTACCACGGGCACCGCGACTTCCTTCCGCTATCTCCAGCTCCCATCGCAGGGACATATCAGGATTCCAAGCTTGCAGATACATATCCTGATACAGACCCTGAGCTGTCAGAAGCACAGGCTTTCCTTTCACATAACCTCCGGCGATAAAGTTGCGAAATGCGTTGGACATTGGTCCCTCGCTATTATAGCCGGGCCAGATCCACTGACCGGTCGTTTTCCCAGTAGAGCTCTCCACGCGCTCCAGACGGTATTTACTTATGGC
>JAAZFF010000144.1 GCA_012511845.1 Lentisphaerota bacterium | reverse complement strand
TTGCCGGTTGACAACGATACTTCTGGCAGGTCTGGTGGTCTTTGTAACCCACGCACTTGAAGGCATAACCGGGTTCGGATGCTCCGTCCTGGCATTGCCTTTTCTGATCTGGCTGTTCGGATCGCATGAAATTGCCGTCCCCATTCTTGTAGTGCTGGCGTGGGTTCTTGCTCTGCTGATTGTTTTTACAAATTTACGTCATCTGCAGAAGCGTGAGGCTATTTTTATTATGGGACATGCTCTGGTGGGATTGCCCCTTGGGATGTTGCTACACAAATTTATGCCCGAGGCGGGGCTGACACTGTTGATTAGCCTTTTTATGGTAGTTGTTGGTACACGCGGGCTGAACCAATTGCTGTTGCGTAAAGATGGTTTGCCTGATAGTGCCGCACCATCTGCTGCCCGGGGTCCGGGCGGGAGGCTTGCCCTTCTCGCCGGCGGCATGATACATGGAGCCTTCGGTACAGGTGGCCCGCTTGTGGTGATTTATGCTACACGCGCACTGCCGGACAAGAGCCAGTTCAGAGCGAATCTCTGCCTTTTGTGGAGCACACTGAACACGCTGATGATTGTACGCTGGCTCTATCAGGGCGATGTTTTCAATAACGTTGAAATCATGAACGGTCTGTTGACAATGATGCCATTCATGCTGCTCGGCTGGGTGGTTGGTCAGCGCCTGCACGATCGTTTCGATGCACGTCATTTTCTTATAGCCGTCTACAGCGTACTGACTGCTAGCGGCTTTGTTATGTACAGTCAAAATATAGGCAGAATTTTTTCTGCCTGAAAATTGAGAGAATAAAATCATGAATAAAGAGAAAGAGAGAGAGTTCGATGTTGCCGCGTTTGACGCCAGGGCAGCTGAGTGGCGCTATGTTATAACCGATATAATATGTCGGGCTGGTTCAGGGCACCTGGGTGGGGCACTGAGTCTGGTAGAAGTGATGCTGACCCTTTATCAGCGTGTAATGCGGTACGATCCTGCAAATCCGCTCTGGGCGGAGCGAGATCGTCTCGTACTTTCCAAAGGGCATGCTGCACCGGTGCTGTATGTGGCACTCGCCGATGCCGGGTTTTTCCCTGCTGAATGGCTTGGAACGCTGAATGCTGACGGGACGAAGCTGCCGAGTCATGCCGATGCGCGTTTTGTGCCCGGTGTTGACTTCACTACCGGCTCTCTTGGTCAGGGTCTTTCCGCTGCCAGCGGCATGGCATGGGCAGCAAAAACTGACGGAGCAAAACATACAGTCTACTGCCTCGTAGGTGACGGTGAACTGAATGAGGGACAGAACTGGGAGGCTGCAATGTTTGCGAGCCACAACAAGTTGGACAATCTTGTGGCAATAATGGATTACAATCGCTTGCAGATCGACGGTTATACTGAAGAAATCATGGGTCTCGAACCGTTGGCAGATAAATGGCGGAGCTTCGGCTGGCACGTATTGGAAGTGGATGGTCACTCATGGGATGAACTTTATAATGCTTTTGAGAGCGCTCGTGAGGTAACGGGGAAACCGGTTTTCATCATCGCCAATACTATTAAAGGCAAAGGGTGCAGTTTGATTGAGAACAAACCTGAAAGCCACAATATCAAGGTGCCCGATGCGGAGTCTCATCAGAAATATTTGGCAGCATTGGATATCAAATCCGAGATCACTTTAAAGTACTAAGGAGTTTATCATGAGTAATTGGCATGAAAAAGAAATGCGCGCCGTCTACGGCGAAACCCTGAACGAACTGATTGCCGCAAATCCGGCGATCTTCTGTCTTGAAGCCGATTTGAGCAAGGCTTCAGGTACCAATCCGACCGTAGCGGCAGCTAATCCGGAGAATTTTATTAATGTTGGCGTGGCTGAAGCCAACATGATCGGCGTTGCGGCAGGTCTGGCTTCCGAAGGAAAAATTCCCTTCTGCGCCACGTTTACCTGCTTTGCATCTCGTCGTGTTTACGACCAGATTACAATCAGCGTAGCTTACGCCAACAACAACGTTAAAATTGTCGGCACAGCTCCCGGAATAACAGCGGGCCCCAATGGCGGTACGCACATGTGTTTCCAGGATCTTGCGATTATGCGTGCCATGCCTAACATGCACGTCTACTCTCCCGCCGATCCCTACGAGCTGCGTGCGGTTATGAACTGGATGGCAAACAACAAACAGCCCATGTATATGCAGCTTATACGCCACCAGGTAGATGCCATCTTCGATGAATCCTGCACGTTTGATCCCACCCGTGCCGTTCAACTGCGAAGCGGCAGCGATGTGACGCTTGTAACAACCGGTTACATGACGCACTTTGCGCTGAAGGCTGCAGATACTCTTGCTGCGCAGGGTGTGTCTGTTGATCTGCTCCATTATCCTTCTGTCAAACCTTTTGATGAGAAGAGCCTGATCGCCTCAGCACAACGTACCGGTTCCGTCGTCACTGTTGAAAACCAGAGCATTATAGGCGGGCTCGGCGGCGCTGTATGCGAAGTGCTTTCAGGCAACTACCCGGTGCCGGTCAAACGCCTCGGCGTTCCCGATTCTTTCGGAGAAGTGGCAACGGAAGAGTATCTCTTTGCCAAACACGGCTTCGGTCCGGCTGAAATTGCAGCGGCTTGCAGCCAGATGGCAGCCAAAAAGAAGGGAGCTCAATAATGAAGATTGCGCTCGGAAGTGTTGTAAAAGGCTTTATTCTTAAAAGTGCCCTTTCGGAACACCTGAAAGCTCGTGGCTTCGAGGTTGTCGATGTAGGATGCCATGATACGAGCCGTTTTATCAAGTATACCTCTGTAGGTGAGCGTATAGCTCATGCGTTGCAGAGCGGTGCAGCCCAGCTGGCGATCAACTGCTGCGGTAGCGGTACCGGTGCAAGTCTTTCTGCCGGCAAGTTCAAAGGTGTTTCAGCAGTAAGTTGCGAGTCGGTCAAAAGTGCCCGTCTTATCCGTGTGGTAAACGGTGCCAACTGCCTTTGCATGGGCGAAGATATGGTAACACCCGAACTGGCATGCGAGATGGCAGATGCGTTTATCGAAGCAGAATTCTGTGATGCTCCGGCAATAGATCAGGCAGTGCGTGATTTTTGGGCAGAAGCGCGCGAGGAAATTGAAGCCAAAGGTCCGGATGCAGCTGAACGTGAGCTCGAAGGACTAAACTGAGAAGCAGAGAGGAAAATATATAATGAACAAACCACATGAATACCCCACAACCGCCAATGATCCCACGATGTTACGACGCGACGATGCCGTGTTTACCTACGAGCACAAGGCGGGACCCGGTACATGCAATCTGGACTTGCTGAGCTACGGAGTTTACAAAATATCCCCGAACGGACAGAGCGATAACCTGTTCCACAATGATCGTGAAACACTGCTCTTCTCAGTTGAGGGAAAAACCGAGGTTACAGTAGAAGGACAGAAATTTGTACTCGATTATTACGATACACTGTACATTCCGCTGCAGACAGCCTACAGCCTCCGCAACTGCGGCGACGTTGCCGCCCGCGTAGTGGTGTGCAAGGCACTGGCAAACAAACGCCATAACCTCCACTATTCAAGCTGGAAGGAAATTTCACAAAACGAGGAACGCATCCGCCACCTTGATGGCAAAGACGTATTCCTGATGTTTGATGTGACCGAGCCGGACGATCGTCTTATTGCTGGCTACACAATTTATGAGCCGTACACGCGCGCATGGCCGCCGCATAACCATACCGACCAGGAGGAGGTCTATATCTTCAGTAAAGGTAATGGCGCCATGGAAGTTTACGCTGATGAAGAGACCAAAACTTTCGTTACATCAATGGATGAAGGCGATGCTGTTGCAATCCCTGTACTGAATTTCCATCCTGTTTTCAGTCAGGAAGAAGAACTGCATTTTATATGGTGCATAGCCGGAGAGCGCTATTGAGTAGGAGATAAACATCAGTCATTCATGGATGGTGAGGGCGAAAGCCTGACTACCTGAAAAACGGGAGACAAAAATGAGTAAAGTTAAAATTGCGGTTCAGACGATAACTTTCGGCAACAAACAGAGCGAGAACTTTCCCGCCGTGTTTGAAGCGGTGGCAGCCAGCGGCGCCACAGGCATAGAGCTTGGTTTTCGTCATGCTGCCGACTACGGTGCATCAAAGCTGCTGCGAGAGCTGGCTGATGCCGGCCTTGAATTGGCTGCCCTGCACATCGGCGGCAATCTGGTAGACACCTCCCAGGCTGCCAACGAGCGAAATGAGCTCGATAACTTAATCGAAAAGCAGACAGAACTCGAGTGTCCCCTGCTAATCTATTCCGGTTTGAATGTAAATAATGATGAGGAATTGAAGCGCGATCTCCACATGCTTAACACAGCCGCTTTGCGCTGCTCCGAAAACGGAATCAAGCTCCTGTTCCACAATCATAATTGGGAATTTGCTAATAATTCGCACATTATGAATCGCCTGCTGCAAGACGGCGTGCCGGAGTTGGGACTTTGCCCCGATTTGGGCTGGGTGCATGTCGGGGGCGGTGATGTTATCACTTTTCTGACCGATAACAAGGAAAGACTTGGTGCCATACACTTTAAAGATTTTACAGCACCACCCCCTGAGGGAGAGACGATTGAGCTGGGACGCGGCTGCGCACCCCTTCGTGAGGCGGCAGCCTGGATGGCGAAAAATTGTCCTCACTTGTGGGCGATAGCGGAGCAGGATCGTACAGAGTTGGAACCGGCTGAAGCTGTGGCAATTAACAGCCGCTTTCTGAGGGAAGCTCTCGGTTAAACAGACTGTTTTATAATAATAATGCGCCGTCTTCCATCTGTTTGAAAGGGAGACGGCGTTTATAAAAAATCAAATTCATTCAGGAGTAAAATATGAAATATCGTGTAGCAATTATAGGATGCGGTGCCTTGGGTACCCTGCATGCCAAAGTTTGGAGTTCCCGGGAAGACAGCAAGATTGTGGCTGTCTACGATATCCTTGACGATAGAACACAAAAGATGGCAACCGACTTTGAGGCAACCGCTTGCAAGAGTCTGGAAGAAGCCATAGTGGAGAACGACGTAAACGTGGTGAGTGTCTGCACACCGGTCGTTCATCATCCGGATATATCTTGCCTGGCAATGGATCATGGTCGTCATGTAATCTGTGAAAAACCGATTGCCCTGACCGTAGCAGAAGCGGAACGCATGATTGCCAAGTCACATGAAAAAGGCGTAAAACTGGTAGTAGGTTATCAGTATCGCGGTTTGCCCCGCTACATCAAATGCCGTGAAATTTTCCGGTCAGGAGATTTCGGAGGTCCGATCTTCTTCCGCTATACTGACATTCGTGAAGCACGTCCGAAAATAGCGATGCATCACAAGAAAATGAACGGAGGTCCTGTTATTGATATGGCAGGTCATATCTTTGACATTATGCGTTTTATTACAGATGAAGAGCCTGTTCGTGTTTACGCTCGCGGTCACATTTTCGGTGATCGTCGCCCCCGACTTGTTGCTAAGGTTGATGAATTCGCCATCGATGCAGCTGAGATCAACGTAGAATACAGCGGCGGGCACGTTCTTGCCACACTGATTCACTGGTCGTTGCCCGACAAGCATCCCGGTATGGGCGGAGAAGAGATCGTTGGAGCCGATCTGATCGTCAAACCGACAAATAAGGGCGTAGAAGCACGCTACACGGATCATGCCATTACATACGATTTAGGAGAAATTCCCACCGGTCCGACAGCACGTATTGAGGATCTGGTTCAAGCGATTGAAAACGATACAACTCCTGAAGTTTCAGGAGAGGTTGCATTGATTGCTCTTCGTGAATCGCTTGCAGCACTGGAGTCTATCGAAACCAATCGTGCAGTCGACCTGTAAGGCTGATTATTAGGGGAGATGTTCCCTTGTGAATCGTATAACGAATCATACCTTCATCAAATTTCAGATTTTTCAAAAAATATAGTTGAATTTTCTGAAGGGATTTGGTATATTACATTCCCGTTCCCTGACAAATAGGTGTCAATGTTTCTTCAGCGATGCTATGAAGGGGATACGCAAAGTTTTCTCTTGTGTGCCTGTAGCCCAACTGGATAGAGCATCTGACTACGGATCAGAAGGTTGCAGGTTCGAATCCTGCCAGGCACGCCAGAATTTTAAATGCGGGATAGAGCAGTCCGGTAGCTCGTCAGGCTCATAACCTGAAGGTCGTTAGTTCAAATCTAACTCCCGCAACCAATTTACCACCCTGATCCTCAAAGATCAGGGTGTTTTTTTGTCCACCAGGCGGTGTATTCTACGTTGCCTTTAGGACCTGTTATAGGAGATTCAGCCACGCCTTTCCACTGAAAACCGATTGTTTCCCCAAAGTCTTTTATCGACTGCACTACTTCCTGCCGTACTGTCTCATCACGCACGACGCCGCCTTTGCCCACCTGCGATTTGCCCGCCTCAAATTGCGGTTTTATAAGTGTTATGATCCCAGCTCCAGGAACGAGAACTTCCAGCAACGGGGGTAGTATAAGCCTGAGTGAAATAAATGAAACATCACATACAGCAAATTCCGGAGCGTAGGGAAGATCATCTATCGTCAATGTTCTGGCATTGAATTTTTCCATAACAGTCACTCTCGGGTCTGCACGCATTTTATGATGCAGCTGATTTGTTCCCACGTCGAGTGCCACAACATGCTTCGCACCATATTGAAGGAGACAATCGGTAAAACCACCTGTTGAAGCTCCTATATCAAGACATTTGAGTCCCGTTACATCTAAAACAAAAGCTCGGAATGCTCCCTCAAGCTTCTCGCCGCCCCTGCTTACAAAACGGTTCCCGGAAAGCAGCTCAACTTCTATATCGTCAGGATATTTATTGCCCGACTTGGGATGGGGTATGTTTTTTACCCGCACCTTTCCCTCCATGACAAGTCGCTGGGCGGCTGAGCGTGTTTCTGCCAAACCGCGACTTACAAGAAGTTCATCAAGGCGGATCTTCATGAGAGAACTTGTATTACGCAGTTGGCTATGCCTTCAAGGAACTGGTCCGGACCGAACTTTTCAGCGTGGCGTCGTATTTCCGCACGATCGAACTATGTATCTGCGCATCGCTATACTGCTTCTTCAAGGCTTTCGAGTGTCTGCTCATCAAAAAACACGCCTGTTACCCCATCAACGACGGTTTCAAGAGCACCTCCGCGCTTGTAGGCAACTACGGGGCGTCCGCATGCCTGGGCTTCCAGTGGCACGATCCCGTAATCTTCTTCACCCGGGAAAACGAGCAGTCTGCAGTTTCTGTATAGTTCGAGAATCTCGTCATCGTGGAGGCGACCTGTGATTTCGACTGTAGGTCCTGCCATTGCTTTAAGTTTGTTGTAGCAGCCTCCTGAGCCGACAACTTTCAGCCGCCAACCCTTTTTGGAGTACAGCTCAACTGCAAGGTCAACCCGCTTGTATGGAACTAGCGCAGATACAATCAGGTCATAGTCGCCCGATGAGTCTTCAAGGTGCGATGGAGTACATCGATCTATATCAACGGGGGGATACACCACAACAGAGTCGCGTCCATAAAACCGCTTTATGCGATCGGCTACGTTATTGCTTATTGCAACGAAGAGATCAACCTCACTGGAAGTCTTTGCGTCCCATTTGCGCAGCATCGCCAGCAGGGGTCTGGCAAGAATTGATTTAACCCTGGAATTCCCGAAATACTCATCAAAAAAAGTCCATGCGTACCTCATGGGTGTAAAGCATATGCAGATATGCTTTGAACCTTTTCTTTTACGGAAACTCTTTGCAACGCAATGGCTCGTTGTTATGAAAAGATCAGCATCGCGTGGCTTCAATGTACGTGCTGCCAGCGGCATAATGGGTAGCATATTCCTGTAATATTTTGATATGCCGGGAAAACGATTTAGAAAGGAAGCTGCTATCTGGTGATCATTTATTATTTCCGATACAGCTTCGGGATTATATATAAGTGTTGAAATCTCCGCAGCGGGAAATGCCTGACACAAATATTCAAGAACTCTCTCACCGCCACGCATTCCTGTAAGCCAGTCGTGACCCAGTGCTACAGGTCGACCATTGGCAGAATCATGCAAAACTGAAGTTGCAGAAGGCACGTTTTTATTGGGAACTACAGGATCAGTTATCATTTTTAGGAGAATTCTTTATCCATCCGCGATTTCTGCGAGCCTCCTGCGGGACACCGCGAATGGAACGGATGCCACCCATCACGAATGCGCAGATCTCACGCGTAAAGTGTTCGGCTTCCTCCTCGGTTGGATTGTCATTCCGGAAAAGATTCTGCCGGGCGCTGCGATTTATGGTCAAGGCACTGAACTGGCTGTGAATAGCCAATATGCAGCAGCCGACCTGGAAGTCGCTTACGTGCGGCCCCATCATGCGGCGTAGACGTTTCTCCAGCTCCTGAATTCGCGGTGCCAGGTGTTCTGACAGCACTTCAGAGGAAATAGGGGAGGGGTCGGAGATTTCGTTGGAAAGAAGACGGCGGAGAAGGCTTTTAGGACCTGACTCAAAAACAGAAATCACACATATTCTCAAATAGTTGTATAACCACTCCCTGTCTTCATCAACGGACAAATCCATTTCATCGTTTTCGCCGATAGCGTGCCGCAAGGCAAAATCCCATACAGTTTTGTAGAGATTTTTCTTTCCTCCAAAATGGTAGTTTATTGCTGCGGTGTTTGCATTAGCTTTTTTACAGATTTCCTGGGTGCGGGTATTACGAAATCCATGTTGAGCAAATTCTTCTGCAGCAACTTCGAGGAGTCTGTCTTTCGTACTTTTCTTTATTGACTTTTTTTTCATCGTTTTCTGTACGCTCTCTATACTTGTATCTGTCTTTGTTTTCGCCATTTTATAATCCTGTATCAGGCTACATGTTGATGATTAAGTCAATTAAACCGTTTTCGCCGACAGCCGCATTTCCGTGTATAAAGCTTATAATGGCAAAAACCACCAGGAATATTGCAGGAGAAAGACGTAATAATGCATAACCGTAACCGCTGCCGCTCAGCTCTTTAAGCACCCTGAAAGTCCCTGCCAAAATAGCGATGAAAATAATTGCATACGCTATAATCAGGAAGGAGCATATAGTTACTGTAATCGATATCGCTGTTTCTTGTTCCGCAATAAGGTTTTCTATCGGTGTGCTGCTGACCCAGCTCGACCACGCTACATTAATGATTAATAAAAAGAAAGCGGCTCCGCTGAACCAGCCGTTTTTTGAAAATGACTTGTCTTTCTTGTAAATCCACGATTCTATAACAACACATCCCAGAGCAAGGAGTACAAACGGCATCAAGAAAGGTAATTCTTGTATAAGTTCCCTGATAGCTATGACAGGTGTCGGGTATAATTGAGTTGCAGTAAAAATCATTAAAAATCACCAATTTCTGCTTGCAATCGAGTGAAAAGAAATTCGACTGACAAACAGATGGATTAAAATATCCTGAAAAGACAGTAGCAATTCTACACTACATACGGCTACCAAGGCAACCTAAAATCGATAAAATCAAATGGCAGTTTGAAATTTTTCTCTAAAAATGCACCAACAGCTTTCACCCCAAAGCGCTCTGTAGCATAATGACCGGCGGCAATAACGTTGATCTGTTCGTGCTTTGCCGCATTAAACCCTACCAGGTTCATTTCTCCTGTAATAAAGCAGTCCAGATTGGCTCTTACAGCCTGCGGGAGCATATCTATAGCCCCGCCACTTACAATGCCTACCTTGGTAATCTTCCTGCTGCCAAATGGAAGTGTGTGAAAAGCTCCGTCGGGGATAATTGTGCGGACCTTTTCAGCAAGATCTTCAAACAGCATTGCTTCTTGTAATTTGCCCTGACTCCCAATCGTGTTTCCGTGGTAATCGCAGAAAGCCAGTCTTTCTACAAGGTCAAGTTTTTCTGCTATCTGAGCGTTATTGCCGAATACGGGATGGGCGTCAAGAGGCAGGTGCGAGGCGTAAAGAGCAATGTTGTTCCTGACAAGAAATGAAATAATTTCATAGTTGACACCGTCAATTCTTGCAAGCGAACTGCCCCAGCTAATACCATGGTGTACGATACAGAAATCGGCACCTTTATCCTTTGCCTTGCGCAGGAAATCCATGGATGCATCGACTCCTCCGCATATGCGTGTTACAGTGCCGTCGTTAGCCACCTGCAAGCCGTTGTGTGAAGCATCGGTAAAATCCGTCGTACGCAATTCCGAGTCCAGTACGGCTGCAAGGCTTTTTGTGGTTACTTTCCCGGAGCTATCAGAGGTTGTTGTCATAGTTTCTTAGCCTCCCTGAAGTTTGTTAAGGAAAATGCTTGTTGCGGCAGCGCTAAATGCGATACCTGTCAACATCCCCATAAATACTTCAATGCGCGTGTGTCCGAGCAACTCCTTGAGTCTCTTGTGTTGAAAGCGATGTTGAACAAACAACTCCCGAACTATCTGGTTTATTACTGCTGCTTGCTGTCCTGTTGCACGGCGTACTGTAGAAGCATCAAACATTGTAATTATGGCGTACACGGTGCTTAAAGCGAATAGTGGAGAATTAAATCCCTCTGTTATTCCCAGTGTGGTAGCCAGTCCTGAGACTGTTGCAGAGTGTGCGCTGGGCATTCCTCCTGTGCTGACAAGGTAGCGTAAATCAATACGTTTCGTTTTAAGATACGCAATCAGCATCTTGATGCATTGTGCAAGACACCAGGAAAAGAAGGCGCAAAAAAGCCAGATATTGTGTGGAAATCCACTGAATTTACTTATTTCTATCAACTTCTATCCTTAAAATCAGTAAGCGTTTTTAACTGCAAAACATGTTCGCAGCAAAATCTTCAAATCAAGTGCCAAAGACCAGTTTTCCAGCTACCAGAGATCCAGTCGCAAGCGCTCTTCAATCGAAGTATTGCCGCGCAAACAGTGCACCTGTGCCCAGCCGGTAATGCCGGGACGACAAACGTGGCGTCTCATGTAATGATTTATCTCTGTCGTAAATTGCTCTACAAATGCAGGTCGTTCAGGACGGGGACCTACAAGGCTCATGTTCCCTTTAAGAACATTCCAGAACTGCGGCAGCTCATCAACATTGCGCGAGCGCATCCATGCGCCGATTTTTGTACACCGGGGGTCATCCTTTTCTGCAAACACAGCACCGGTTTCTGCCTCGGCATTTTGCTTCATGGATCTCAGCTTGTACATTTTAAAAGGTTTTCCCCCGTATCCGCAACGCTCCTGGGAATAAAATACAGGACCGGGAGATTCACGTTTTATAAGTATTGCCATAACAAATATTATCGGGGCGGAGAAAATCAACCCAATCAGTGCTCCGGCGATATCTTCTGCTCTTTTGGCGAATTTGTTGCTGAGTTTATCGAGAGGGCTCCGTTTAAGTCCGAGAAGAGGGATGTCGTCAACAGTTTCTACTTCAACGGACGATGTCATGACAAGAAACATGTCGGGAACAATATTAAATCTTATCAGCCTGCGTTCACATTCAAGTGCGATCTCAGCCAGTTTTCTTCTGGGGATGTCGGGGTTAGTTATTATAACCTGCGTTATATTCGGCATCTCCCCAAGTATGTCTATAAAATTGTCCAGTTCGCCCATTATGTTGGCAGCGGGTATTGTAGCATCGGTTTTTTCGCCGGCAGTTACCTTCAATACACCGCTTACTTTTACTCTTAGACGTGCATCTCTGGAAAAGCACCGCATCAAGTGCGCTGCAGTAGAGTCGGTTCCGATTATGAGTATGCTGTTTTCTGCCGGAGCATTTTTAGCAGCAACAATTTCCAGCCGGAAAAGCAGGGCGCGCTCAATAAGCACAAGCACTATGAAACACGGCAGAAACAGAAGAATAACACCAACTGAAACGGCATAATAGTTCTTTATCAGCGCAGAAATCACCAACATTGCAATTGTTGTAGTCACCGCACCACGCAGCAGGCGTGGAATTTTCCCGGGGTAAGTTCCTCTCTGAGGTCTTTTATACAGCCTCAACCAGCGGAACGTCGCGTATACAATAACCATTGCAGCAATGCCTATAGGTACATACTCGACGTATACGTCTTCGGGACGTCCAAACTTTACGTCAAACCATCCGCCGTCGAATCTCACCCAGATGGCAATGTAAACAGCGCAGAAAGCCGCTGCTGCATCTGCCAGCACGGCTACAAACGCGTTGCATGAGTCCGCAATGTTTTTAGGCATATTTATGTTTATGACTCTTCGTCAACTGCTCCCTCCGGTGCGGCTGACGTAACTTCTTCATCTTCTTCTGTTACTATTTCTTCTGCTGATTCTGTTTTTTCTGTTATCTCTTGCTCTCCTGCCTCTGTCTCCTGTTCAACTGCAACAGTTTCAGTATTGTCATCGGCAGAAGTTTCATCAGTTACGGAAGCTTCCTCATCGACAGGTTCTTCAAGTATTTGAAGAGGACTCATTTCAGGGGAAAAGAAGCTGGAAAGGTCAGTTGTTGATGGTATCTGCGGGATTTTCAGGCGATCTTTGGCACGAGCCAGTTCATCTGCATATACTGCCCACCGTGAGCCTGCCTTTTCAGTAATAAGCAGATCGAGTACTGCCTTGCCTTCATCTT
>JAAZFF010000143.1 GCA_012511845.1 Lentisphaerota bacterium | reverse complement strand
TTGCTGCAGAAATGCAGTCAGTCATATTCACTTATCATGATAAGTGGAAAAGAGATCAGATTGCTTGGGCAGGCTGCAGTTGTGAAGCTAATCCTAATCTTGGTTTTCAGTTCCAAGTGCAAGAACCAGCTTATAAAATCCACGTGTAGATTCTTTCTTTTCCGACAGACGAATATTTATCGTGGATGTGCAAGCATGGAAAGGTTCATCCGAAAGAGGTGACCAATCGCCATCTTCTTGCATAATACTTGCAGATTGCAGCATCCATCCATTTTCTGATGATGTAAATGTATCTGTCCATAACAGTTGGTAAGACCAGCCGGGAATGACAGTGAAGGCAAGCTCAACCCATGAGTCAGCTTTAATATAAATTTTTTTGGCTTCAATTTTACCAACTGTAACTTCAAAAATCTGGTGTGGAGCTTCTCCCATTGTGTCGCTCAACCTGAACTGGTGAGCACTGCCGGAAAGCAATTCCGGTAAAACGAAAATCTGGTTATTACCTGGCTTTCCCCTGGATTGATCTCTCGAAATCTGGGCGATCTCGTGCCATTCATCGTCTTGTAAAATTTCTATTATAGCATCTCCAGCCCCCTGCCAGGAAGCAAGAGAAACAACAAGCCTGCTCTGATTATCGCCAGTTGAGAATGTCGATATCTTTGCTTCACATTCTGGTTTATCGGATGTTGGCGGCATTGGCAAGTCGCCTTCAAATGAAGCGCCATTGACTGTTTGCGCTGCATGAATGACGCTGCCGCATGATAATAACTTGCCAAGTAGATTTATAACAGAAATAGAGATGGTGCTTTCAGGAATTCCTGAAACAATTGTTCCCGGAAGCTCTTGCGCAACAATATAATGATCCCCCTTATCCGGGAAATTCCACAGAATATCAACATTATCAGGAATAGCGATGTATGTGGATTCTATAGTTCGCTGATTTGTATCCTTTGTCCGAAAATTCAATAAAATTGTATCTCCTGAAACGAAATTCTCAAACACAATACCGCTGCCCAGTGCAGGTGTGAAATCAAAATCGATTTCAACAATCCAAGTTTTGGGAGAAACATCACCCATTCGATCTGCTGTAATGTAAAGGGCACTCCACTTTGGCTCTATTGTGATTTCCGGTGCAGGCTCCAACTCACCCCAGAATTGGCTGAGGTTCTGAAGATCGTACATTTGCTGCTCTGCTTGATTGGCAATAAATGAATCCTCCAAGAACTCAACAGGACTATTGAATATAATGCCTGGAGTTATATCGCCTCCAAGTATTACAGGGTTGCCGTAGGTTTCTATCCTCTTGTTTCCCAGCAGTGAGCCTCCGACAAAAATTGCCGGATCGTAATTGTCCCCATTGTGCGCAATTTCGAACCAACCGCCATTGCCTTCGAATGTTATATCCCCTCTTAAAGCGAGCAAACCATTACTTATTATCCCGTTGAGCCTGAGAAAGTGTAATCTTTACCACTTGCGACACTCCATTTACCAGTTAACAGGCTATTTTTGGCTGGCTGTGACTCGGCTATTGAATTTTTTGCAACAATCCGGTCAACATCAAGATAAATGCAAGCAAATATTTAGCTGACTTCAATGTTGAAGTATTTAAACAGCAACTCCAGAAAACACACCTGGGACGGCTTTGTCTGATTTTTAAAATGTTTTTCATAAATATCCTAACTCAAAATAATTCAAGATTCATTGTGAAATATATTGGACAGAACGTCCAAAGTATTTATTCAAATTAACTAAATAAAATGACAGTTTTTAGAACTTTTGTCAAGTCCTGATTTCCGTTTGTCACTTTTTTAAATTATCTCACTGCTGTTTAACGCTACAAAGTTGCTGATAAAAAGCGACTCCCCAGGCGGCTATCTGCGGTATAGTAAGCTTGTCCCCGAAGG
>JAAZFF010000142.1 GCA_012511845.1 Lentisphaerota bacterium | reverse complement strand
CCTTCGGGGACAAGCTTACTATACCGCAGATAGCCGCCTGGGGAGTCGCTTTTTATCAGCAACTTTGTAGCGTTAAACAGCAGTGAGATAATTTAAAAAAGTGACAAACGGAAATCAGGACTTGACAGCAGGGTAGGGCGACGCTCTCCGTAGCGCGCCGCAGTTGCCAAGCCTGGGAGCCCCGAGCGCGCCGCAGTTAATATATCTTCGGCGGTTTGCGGCTTGCCACGGCGTAGTTAACGGACGGAGCCGGGAGAAACCAGCCCTACCTTTTCGCGCCTTTCGCAGTTCATCCCCGGCGTCTCCCAAGCAAACTGCCCACTGCCCACTGCCCACTGCTCACTGGGCACGGCTCGCCGTGCTCCGGCATGCCTAAACAATCAGCATACAGTCACCATAGCTGTAAAACAAATATCCCCGCTCAACAGCTTCCTTATACGCCCTAAATACAAGCTCCCTGCCGGCAAGTGCCGACACCATCATAAGAAGCGTCGAGCAGGGCAGGTGAAAGTTGGTCAGCATCGCATCAACAACCTTAAACCTGTACGGCGGGTAAATAAATATTGAGCTCCTGCCAAAACCTGCCGATAAAAACCCGTCATCAGTCGAGCACGTCTCAAGCGCCCTCGTGCTTGTGCTGCCTACAGCAATTACACGCTTCCCTCCGGCGCGTACTGAAGCAACCGCCTCAGACGTCTGCACGGGAATAATGTACCGCTCGGAATCCATGGTATGTTTCTCCACTTCCTCCACCTTTACAGGTTTGAAGGTGCCCGGACCGACATGGAGCGTGAGAAACTGCCGCATTACACCCTTATCATCAATTTTCTTTAGAAGCTCTTCCGTAAAATGCAATCCGGCAGTAGGTGCTGCCACAGCTCCCGTCTCCCGTGCATAAATGGTCTGATACCGCTCTTTATCAACATCGATACGCACGTCAGTTCTTTCCCGCTTGATGTATGGCGGTACAGGCGGCTGACCGAATTTATCGAGAATTTCGTATAAATCTCCGTCGCATTCCAGTTCCAGCTCAACACTCCCGTCATCATTTTTATCGCGCACTGCGGCACGGATGTGCCCCTGCGCCAGCAGCATAACACTTCCGCTCCGTATACGGCGCGAGCTGCGGCAAAGCGATTTCCATCTACCCTGATTCGTTGCAGACGGCTCAATCAGGAGTATTTCTACCGCACCCTCAGTATCGATCCAATGCCCGAAGGCACGTGCAGGAAAAACACGCGTATCGTTAAATACCATCAAATCACCGGCATCGATATAATCTGTTATATCAGAAACATACCGGTGCTCAAGCTCTCCTGATGCCCGGTGTACCACGAGCATACGCGATGCCCCCCTGTTCTCAGGAGGCATCTGCGCAATAAGCTCGGGAGGCAGATCGTAAGCAAAATCGGAAGTCAGCATCTCTGTCTGTAACCGGGTCTGATGCAGCCCTGGAGCATGGTTTAAAGCTCTTCCGGCATCATCGCAATAGTGTCGGCGATCAGCTGTGAGCAGTTGTCGAGGTCTTCCAGCGATATTACCTCCACTGCCGAGTGCATATAACGCAATGGAATGCTTATCTGTGCCACAGGCACCCCGGCACGCGTCTGCCTTATCGCAAAAGCGTCCGTTCCGTTTCCACGATTGCGCGGCTGGATTTGTATGTCGATTTTCGCTTCCTCCGCTGCAGAAAAAAGCATCTTATTAAGCTTGTGGTCATACGCAGGACCCACCCCCACAACGGGACCTCCTCCAAGTTTAATATTGCTTGTTTTTTTAGGCATCCCGCCGGGGTCGTCGCTTGCAAATGTACCGTCCACTGCAATACCGGCATGAGGGTCTATACCAAAAGCTGCTGTTGAAGCTCCAAGTAATCCCAGTTCTTCCTGTGTGGCACTTACAGCATGTACCGCAACATTCAGATCACGATCCTTCAGGCGGCGCAGTGCGTCTATAACAACAAATACTCCTGCTCTGTCATCCAGTGCCCTGGCGGATACGAGTCCGTTTCTAAGCTCGCGCCAGCCCGACTCCACAACACCGGGCGATCCCAGCGGCAGTATCGCGAGAGTCTCCTCCGCTGACTTCGAACCGATATCCACCCACAGGTCTGTTATATCCTTTACGCCCTCTTCTCTTTCTTTTGGAGTCATGAGGTGGAGCGCCTTCCGCCCGATAACACCTTTTACGAGCGTTCCGTCAACGCCTTGAAAAACTACGCGTTCACCCTGCAGAAGCTGAAGGTTCACACCGCCAATCGGCTGGATATAGATGAAGCCCTTCTCATCTACATACTGCGTCATAAGACCTATTTCATCGCAATGTCCGTCAATTATAACTCTCGTCTTTGCCTTCGGGTTCAACACTGCATGCAGGTTGCCGTGGCAGTCGATTGATACATCATCTGCATACTGTTCCACATACCTGGCAACTATCTGCTGCCCCGGAGTTTCCCAGCCGCTCGGAGTTATAGATTCGCAAAGGTCGCGTAAAAAATTGATTTGTTCTTGTTTCATGGTGTTTTAGGTTTTGTGAATGATATAAATTCCGCCTCTGCTTCCACAATATTATCACGACGTGATGGCGTTATTGAAATAGCATACAGACGGTACGGATTGGAACCGGATTCAAGCTCTGAAATAATGTTGGAAAGAGTTTCAATTTCAACAGACTTCCATTTCATGAATGATGTTCTCATGCGCAAGCCCGTTGTTTCCCTGATTTCGGTACTTTCTTTTATTGAGTCAGGCTGAGCCCCGGGAAATTTTTCTTCTAAAATGGATATAGTTGATGCATCTTCCTCTGCAGCCATAACATGCCGCACAATTTTCGCCTGTGCCTCATCGTATTTCTTTTTGCTTATAACGGCAGGCGCAAGTCTTTGCAGCAGCTCATTGTTGCGTTCAGTTATTCTGTTCGCAGCATTTGTTTTTGCTGCAAACCACACGCTCAACAGAATGGACAGCGCCCAGACTGCCGATAAAACAGCTAGTGCTGCAATGCGTTTATCTGTTTTTTCTGCTGTCTGTGTTTTCATAGCTTGGCGGGGTGAACAAAAAATCCAAAAGAACCATCCTTCTTCTCTGCCGGTGCCTCAGTGCATTCCGCCCTGATTCCGGAACTCTTAACAGCGGAAATGAATTCGTCAATCGAAGAGCTCCTTGCTGTCGAGGCAGAGGCAGTCAGTCCTTCATGTGTCAATGATATATGGTGCAGGGTAATTGAATGCTGCTGCGCAAGCAAAGCAATTTCAGAAAGAGCTTCTTTAATGGAGTTTGCCGCATACACTTCCACGGCAGGATCCACATTCTGCCCTGCAGCCTCCAGTGCCACCTGAACGCCGGCAGAGCCTCTCGGCTTAACGTCGTATCCCGCAACTGCGTTTATTTCCGATCTCAGGTTTTCTCCTGATGAATCAGCCCGGGAGCTCGACCGGGAAAAGGTAAAAGCTGAATACGACGTGATAAAAATTGCGCAAACAGCCATCACAGCGCACAGGCGAATCAGTGGAGCAGCCTCAGAGCGTCTGCCTGCATCATGCATTAAAGCACCTGTGCGCAAATTCAGATCGCCCCGCTTGCCGCTGTTCACCATTGAATCAAAGGCGAGCGCACGAGCCATGAAAAAGGCGGGGGAATCAGGCACCCTGATGTTTTTTGAATTAACGGTATCGAGTTGCAGAAGAGATGTTTTTGCAGACTCGCCCCTGCTGCCTGCACAAATGCACACCATATCCTCCGGAATGGTGCCAAGTGCCAGTCGGAGACGGCGTGCATGTTCTTCCGAACCTGTTTTATATACGCTTTGTGCCCCCGGCTCAGGGCCTTTGCCTGTAATGAGAAGCGTATAATCTTCTTCGCAGATGAAAAGTGCCCGGACTTCATTTTCCGAACTGGGTGGGATCTCTGCAAGTGCCCTTGCCCAGACAGCGGCAGCCGGAGGAACAACCCTTGCCGGATTGCATTTTGCTTCGGCAAGTTTTGCCAGAAACGCCTTCAGATCAGCCGTTCTCATGGCATGAGCTTTATACGTCGCATGCCCCTTCGAAAAAACATACATGCACTCAGATGCGGGAAAAGGCAGCTGTATATCGAGAAGGGAAGGAAGGATACGCTCAACTTTTTTTGCAGGAAGCGGGGGAGGGGTGAGCTCCATTAAAATTGATTCAGAAAAAAACGGTGCGGCAGAGCACATCCTGCATTCTTCCAGTGACTCGAGCAAATCATCTGATTTGGCAGGGCTATCCGTTTCAAAAACAACTGCACCGCGTGATACACCAACGACTCTCATCGAGCCCGTTCGTGTAAAGTCAATGCCGATATGTACAGAAGCCAATCTACCTAAGCGCATAACAGTTCCCGGAAGTTGCTATTCATCTGCGGTGCGCCTCTGGCTCGTTCTGTGCCTGCGGTGCGGTGAACGCCTTTTACCTCTTGCAGCCACACTTGCTTTTTCCTGCTCCCTTTTTTCGCGTTCAAGGCGGGAGTGTTCAGCCCAGCTTTTAATCCATCCGATTACAAGTGCTATTGTAAAGATTACGGCACCTGTTGCAAGCATTACGGTTGATGTCCTGACGAGCGGTTCGGGG
>JAAZFF010000141.1 GCA_012511845.1 Lentisphaerota bacterium | reverse complement strand
TTTGAGATACTGGGGGCGACTGAGAGTGAGGGAAAGGGTTTCTCAAATGGTTTGTGGGATGAGTCAAGCAAGGTCTCGCAACCAGTGGTGAACGGAGCACGTGTTTATAAACGCATCTTTATCCGGCACAGGAGCCAGCATTCGGGATCGCCTTCGGAATCGGAATCGAATGGGGCAATATGACGATCTTTTTCGAAAGCGATTCCGATACCGAACCCGATGCCTATAGCGATCTGCTGTGCGCCCTGAGTCATGATGCCAACAAACAGAAAATATGGGCACTTGCTGACATGGATGCCGATCATGTTACCCCATGGAGTAAAGGCGGTACAAGTGACATATCCAACTGCAAATTGCCAGCTGCTCTGTAAAACCCACAATCGCACCAAGGGTAACAGATAAGCAATATCAGCAAAGGGAATCTGCATCAGATGGATCCGTTCTATTCAAAATAAGTAGCATTTAATTTAATCATTTGACCCTATCTCCTTTTACCTTGTATAGTGTAGCTGAATCTGTTAGTTAACCTCTTGTGCCATGTTGTGCAACAAGGATCAAGAACCGGAAACCATGGCTGTGGACGATATCAGTAATCAGTGAATAGTTTTTCTATAAAATGACACACCTATTACAACCCCAGAATGTAAACGCAAACAGCGGAATGATATTTCTGTTTTGCTTTCTTTGGGTCGTCATTGGGTTCTCGTTTCTGTTTTTATTTCTCTCTAAAAACAAAGATTTCCGCAGAGCTGTCAGCACCTTTCGAAGATTGCCGCTTTTTGCACAGGCGATCTTTATCGCAGTCATCTCGGGCATTATTGTTTTTGGTGGATCTAAACCCGGTGGAACGAAACCTTTCAATTTCAACACATGGTTCCCTGCCAATACAACAGGTAGCGATCCCACACTTTCTGACGCACAAAAAGCTGCCGGATTTGGTGCCCACTTTGTGGACAGGGTGTAGTGGTCAGTGGGCATTTTTTTCTTTTGACTATTATGGCTGTGAATATCTTTAAAAGGTCTAGTGTTCAGTCAAACCCAGCAGTCGTGATAGTGCTGTTGAGAGACTATCCACTGCCCACTTACCACTATCCACTGTCGCAATCATTATTGCTGTACTCAGACAATAATGATGGCGACTTGGCTTTCCGTGTGTGGCAGAGTCCGAACCCTGCCGCAAATGAAACTCCTCTGCTGATTGCCGGGCAAACTGTCACCAATGGTATAGGCGGAGTATCATGGAACACCGGCTTGACTGCCCATGTGTATCTGCAAGCTGTTGAACCAGGCACTGCCACGCTTGTTTACTCCTTTTATGGAACAGGTGAAGCCGAAGGCATAGTCAGCCGAGCTTCTATGAAGCTGACGGCGTTCGAGGTGGATCTCGATGTGGATACTAATGGAGACGGGGTAATCAATCAAGATGACGATTTTTTGGAAGATGTTATCGGGGGCTTGATCTCTTTTAACTGTGATGATGACTTGAACAGCTTGGAAGGCGACGGTGTTGATTGCGAAGACGCAATAGTTAACGGCGTTGAGGATGTGAAGGATTTGGCAAAACTTCTCCAGAACGCTATTCCCGAGCTTCCCAGTCAATTGAAATTGGTGTTGGAGATATCTGAATATGCCGCAGACAAAATTCGCATTTTCTCCGACAGGTCAAGCGATGCTTCCATGATTCTGGGAAGAAATGATTTGGGGCTTGTGACTCGTTATGAAGTACCTCCTCCGTATAACACCCATGTATACGGAGTCGAGGCGACCTGTTTTGCTGACGCTGATTATGACGGCACCACTTTTGTTACACAAAAAATCGAACGTGCCGATGGCACGGTGCTTGCATCGGATGTTGTCAAACTGCGTGTAGCACCGTTCATATTGTCAGATTCAACACTTCCACTGGAAGCTGTTTATGTTTCGGATGCAGACCCGAAATTTGTTGCAGATCTCAAAGACGCTGTCGGGGCTGGCCGTGTCATTGAAGTTTCGGCGGCAAAATATGGTGTGCTGGATGGTAATATTTGGCATCCTGATGTTTGGATTCAGGACGAAGTGGAGATTGGTCATACGTTGATGCCTTCTGGAGGGATGATGCCTGTAGTGCTGGATCTGCCCCGAAATCGCGGGTTGGATGACTGGCCGAAGGATGTGCTTCGTAGACCAAATTTTGGCTATTTCGCAAAAGGAAATACAGGCAGCTCTGCCAACTATGGAGGTAATCTTGAATGCACACCACCTTTCACGAAGGACGGCATCGAGTATCCTTATGGGCGGGCTGTGATCAGCACTTCAATGGAGTCCGAACTGGTGGACTTCATCAATGTGCAGGGCATACAGGCTCCTGCCATAGCCCTGGACATGAGCTGGCTGGATGTCGGACATGTGGACGAAATCTTCACATTTGTTCCCCATGATGATGGATTCAAGGTGCTGGTGGCAGATACACGAAGCGCACTGTCCTTGCTGGAGGAGATGAACCTGGATGCTGCCGGATTGGCAACAGGAGGCGGCACGACTACGTTGACGGACACGAATTCGCTCTGGACATCAGGACAATGGGCAGGCGGGACCGTACGAATTGTCTCGGGTACTGGTTCAAACCAGATACGGCAGATTTCAGGGAACACGTCTGACACTTTGGCTGTTTCTCGTCCCTGGACAGTTCAGCCCGGCACGAATTCCAAGTACCAGGTGATTGCGCATTCCGCCTATCTCTGTCTTTTTGTTGAAGGAAATGAGGATGTGGGCGTGGCTTCCAGTTGCACAACCAATTCCCTGACGGATTCAACCAAGAACTGGCTGCCGGATTGCTGGACGGGTGGTGCCGTTGCAATTGTGTCAGGCGACTGGCAGTATCACTACGCAATCAAGGGGAACAGCGCAGACACCCTTTACCTTGAAGATATTTGGGACACCGCTTTTCCTCCAACGGATTCATCTGTCTACGTTGCTGTCACTGACCCCAAGGTTGGAACTCCCGATTGGTCATTCCCTCAAGGACGCCCTCTTTCACGAACGGTTCGACAATTCCTTGAGCATTACAGAGGGAATAGAGTAAATGTACTTTACAATGAAAATTGCCAGACAAACATTGATTTCGCCGTCACCACTCTCAGCCAAGAGCTCGGACTGGTCGAGGATGATTTTGTACGGATTCCTTCGCTTTTTAGGGCAGGAGATGCAGGAGGGGCAGTTTCCCATGTCCCCAGCATGGTTAACCTGCTGGTAGACGGAGGTAATCTGATTATTGCGGATCCATTCGGTCCCCGAAAGAACGGAGACGATGCATTCAAGGCAGACGTTCGTGAAAAACTTCCTGGATTCACCATTTTCTTCATAGATGACTGGGACATGTATCACATGGATATCGGCGGTGTGCACTGCGGCACAAACGCCAGGCGGATGCCACGTTCCCACGACTAACATAACGAAAGGACTAACAAAATGAAACAAATATGCACAATATCTCTGAGCATCATCATGTGGCTTGTGACGGGATTGGAACTGCAGTCCGCAGAACCGATCTCTCAAGATGCGGAATTGTGTCAATTGTTCGATGCTGCCCTGGACGCCTGTGATCTGGAATACCAGAAGATTAGGGACAGGATCCTCGCACATGAAGATGCTGTCATATTTCTGGCAAAGCGTGTGCAGGATACGAACCTCGTATCGCGTGTCATTGCACGGGCGATGCAGACATGGATGAACGACAACGCATCTAACATGATGATAAACAGACGCCTTGCCGATATCGCTGGAAGGGCGATGAGGAACATCATCGGAGAACGGGCGATCCTGGGGAGTATATATGAACTCAAATCGGAGCCGGAACTTCGCAGGTTTGCAAAAATCGATACGGATGTCAATGTGCTCCTGGAAGTTGCGTTGAAGGGTCCTACGTTTCCTGATGAACCCGGTAACCGCAAGAACATCAAGTCTCATGTTACCAACTGCTATGCGGCGGGGCTGTCCGGACTGTACGATGATCCTGATATTGTTCCCATTTTGATCATGTTAACGGATGAAAAGGAGGATTATCTCATGCGGAACGCAGCACTTCGTGGTCTAAGATTGCGGGAGGATGTGGATATGGCTGTGTTCCTAAAGGGCATGGAAGACAAGGAAGAACTTTATCGAAAAGTCTCCTATCTTCATTTGAGAGACACGACCGGACAGGACTTCGGCTACGATGCGGAGAAATACCGGATGTGGCTGGAGACTAACACCGTCAACCGTGCAGCTCAACCTGCGAAATGAAGAGTTCCGACGCTATAGCTCTGGAGAATATCGAAGATGACTGCATGGATAATGCTTACTGGGAAATCGTTTCCATTACAGGTGACTTCAGGCTGCGCCTCAATGGTGAAATAGTGGGGATCGGAGCAAAAATATACCCAACAGACTTACTTGAAATTGAAGCATTGTCGGCATCAACCATGTCCGGCTCGGACCAAATCACATTTGACATTTATGAGGGGTCTGAGTCCGGTGCTGAGCCGCTCCGGACGATTACACGCCGTTTCACCGCTGCAGCTGCAGAAATCATGGCAGACTACAACGGCGATGGTGTGCGAACATCCTACGATCACTGGCGCAAATCGCTCAACAGCGGCGGACGTTGGGTTGTTGCACGTTGCACGGAGCCGTACCGCTTATGGATACGCAATGAGAGTCCTTTGGACTCCGATGTCGTCGTGACGATGTCGGGGGAGACCAACCGCCCAAGCTTGAAATCTGGAAACAGAATTTTGTTGCCCGGGTATTCTGCCACAAACTCAGCACCGTTTGCGATGCGCAACTCCAGTGCCGTGCTGCTTCTTGATGCCTCCGGCACCAACTCCACCGCAGTCTTGTCCAGCTCTATACAGGCGCCTGGCGGCGGTGTGCTTGACTCCGAGGCTTTGACCATTGAAGTCGTTGCTGTCAATCTTGGTGAGCGTTGGATAGCCGCCGGGGAAACGGCGCATTATTCATTTGGCGACTGGGCATCAAACAGTTACTGGGAAATAATGACAGCATCCGGTGGTT
>JAAZFF010000140.1 GCA_012511845.1 Lentisphaerota bacterium | reverse complement strand
TTATGATGCCATGCCTTTTCCAGGTGAAAGCCGGCACTTTTGATATAGATGATTTAAAACTTGTTCCAATCGCAATAATACAGAGCTTTGGGCAGAGTGTATTTATCCTACAGTGCTTCTTGTGCGGTAAAGCGGTTAGTGATCAGTGGGCAGAGCTTGGGAGACGCAGGGTTTCGAACCGCGAAAAGCGCGAAAGGTTCGGCTGCCAGATTGTCTCATGCGAAGGCGCGAAGAATGCGAAAGGGGAGGGCGAATGTCCTCATGAGCCGTGGTTGCGTGGCAACCTCAATATGGTCAATGCGGTCAATAAGGTCAAAACCCGAGTCCCGAGTCCGAGTCCGGGGTCAAAATCGAATCTTTCGACTCCATCGATTCTATCGGCAGTTCATTGACGCAAGCTCACCACCCGAGCTGGCGCTCAGGGCTCCCAGGCACGTATACCCCACGGCAGTTTGCGGCTTGCCCCGGCGTAGGATTCGAAGCCGGGAGAAACCAGCTCTACCTGCGGCGCATGAGCAAGCTGCCCACTGTCCACTGCCCGGCTTGCCATTCTTTATTCTTCAATTCTGCTGCATGTTGTTGTATTATTGGCAACAACACAACTCATCCCAAACAGAAAGTCATCACAATGGCATTATTCCACTCAAATTTTTACTCCGATGTCCTGGGAATGCAATCGAGCGCTGATGTAATTCTTCCGGACAGACCTGACCCGGCACGAAAAATGCCCACGCTCTATCTTTTACATGGGCTTTCGGATGACCACACGATCTGGCAGCGTAGAACGTCCATTGAACGCTACGCATCAAAGTACTACCTGGCGATTGTAATGCCGAATGGGCACAGATCTTTCTACACCGACATGAAATCGGGGCGAGCGTATTTCACATACATATCGGAGGAACTTCCCAACCTCATGGAAACATTTTTCCCGCTGTCGGGCGAGCGCAGCGAACGTTTTATTGCCGGACTTTCCATGGGCGGATACGGCGCATTCAAAATAGCCATCAACCTGCCCGGACGCTACGCTGCCGGTGCCGCCCTGTCCGCAGTTTTCAATGTAAACAGACGTGAGCAGAGCCCGGAATTCAAAGCCATATTCGGCGACGGTGTATCCGGCACGCCCGACGACATGTACGCATCTGTCGACAAACTGATTGCAGAGACGCCGGAGGAAAAACTCCCCAAGCTCTATCAGTTCTGCGGAACGGAGGATCATCTTTACGGAGATAATCAGGAATTTCGTGAGTACTCCGCAAAAGCAGGTCTGCCCATTGAATATTCTGAAGGATCCGGCGGTCATAGCTGGGACGTGTGGGACGAGCAGATAAAACACGTTCTTGAATGGCTGCCGCTCTGCACCGAAGCCAAACGTACCACGGCGATAGGGTGATCAGTGGGTAGATCTTGAGTGGCACAGTACGGCTTGCCGGGCTCTGCCCTGCGGTCCCGGCATTCTCATTTTCCTATGCAGAATCTGGAGAAGATTATATCAAGCAAATCTTCCGAATATGTTCGTCCCGTAATCTCGCCTATGCTCTCAGCTGCTCTGCGTAGGGATTGGGCGCAGAAAACGGCTGCGTTTTCAGCATCATGCTTATAAAGCTCAAGTGCTTCATCAAGCGCTTCGATCCCCTCCTTCAACAGGGTGTGGTGGCGTGTAGACACTGCCACATCCTGTCCACCTTCATCAGGCAGGTCGTCGCAGATCTTTTTCGTCATTGCTGCTTTCAGCTCATCTATTCCGGCTCCTGTTTTTGCTGATACAATCACAGTTGTAAAGTCTTTTGCTGCCAGTTCCTGTGGCAGGGTGGACACTCTGTCACGCGGGGCAATGTCGCTTTTATTAAGGACTGCAATTGTTTTCAGCGGGTCTGCCGCGGTGTCGTCTATCCATGAAAGTTGCGGCTCGATTTCTGCCGTCATGTCTATTATCCTTAGATTTACATCAGCGTTGGCAATAAGTTTCTTAGCCCTGTCGATACCGATTCGCTCAACGATGCCGTCGGAGTCGCGTAATCCTGCCGTGTCTGTTATCCGCAGGGGGATTCCGTTGAGCAGCATGGCCTCTTCGATGGAATCGCGTGTTGTGCCGGGGATATCGGTAACGATAGATCTGAAGGCACCGAGCATTGCATTGAAAAGTGTGGATTTGCCGGAATTGGGGATGCCGCTCAGCACAACGAGTGCGCCTTCTCTCAGGAGGATCCCTTCTCGCCAGGTTGCTGCCAATTTTTCAAGATTAGATCGGATATCACTTATGCGTGCAGTGACATCAACCTCCTCCAGAATTCCGGTAGATTCGTAGTCGGCAAAATCAAGAGATGCTTCCACATCAGCACATATAGTCATGAGTTCGTCATAACAGGCGTTCACGCGTCTGCCAAGGGAACCTTCGAGCTGCTCAGCTGCTGCACGGCCGGCACGTTCTGATTGTGCACTTATAATATCTATTACGGCTTCCGCCTCGCTCAAATCCATTCGACCGTTTAAAAATGCTCTTTTTGAAAACTCTCCCGGTTCGGCGGGACGTGCACCGCAGTGGATAAGACCCTTCATGACACGCGTTGCAGATATTCTGCCGCCATGAATCTGAAACTCGATTACATCTTCGCCCGTGTAGCTGTTTGGTGCACGGAAGGCGAGTACTATCGCTTCATCAATAGGAGAAGCATCGGACGGATCGCGCAGGTGAAAAAGCCGGAATGTGCCGGGAGCCATTGCCGATGGCAATATCGGGGAGTTTTTGCAGAAGGCATCTGCTATCGGGTAGGCATCAGCTCCCGAAAGCCGCACTATTGAAATGCCTGCCATCCCTGGAGCCGTACATATGGCTGTTATCGTGCTGTTATCGTAAAACAATTCCATGATATATCTATTTTGGTCTGGCAGAAATGCCGGCTATAGTTACGGTGCCCTTGAAGTTGCCGCTTACTGTTATTCGTACAAAAGAATCATTTCCCGGCAAAGTATCTGTGGTACCCCGGGCAATCCACCAGCCCCGGGAGTTTGGCAGACCACGAAGTACTGCAGGCAAGTTGACATCTCTGAGTCCCACCTGGTTTTGATAGTTTGATGTTTTCAGCAACTGATCCTGCACGAGTTCATTATTTGCATTTTTACGCAGCAGCCATACACTTACAGCAAGAGCTCCGCTGAAGTCATCGGAAAAAGCAGCTTTTGAGATTACTTCCAGTTTAGTGCCTGAGGGGCATCGCAGATCAGGTGCTTCCAGGACGGTGTTTGCATACATGTTTTCGCTTTTCAGAACTATGCACAAGCCATGACGCCCCGGTATATGATGTGATTCTACGGACTGGTATCTGGAATCTTCCAGCAGAACCCTGTACGGTTCAGAGTTGAAGTCCCCGTAGGCATCAAGGCGGGGGGAGAAAACAGGGAGCCAGTTGGAGTCTGTGCCTGTAAGGGATATTCCTGAAGCGGGTGCAACGCGCTTCGGAGGATATGCCACAGGGATCTGACCCACCACTACGGTTGGCTTTTTTTGCGTGTAGATGTAGATTGCGATGATGGTAATTGCCACTGACAGACATACAGCTGCCAGGGTCAGCCACTTCCATTTAGCAGTACTCTTTTTTATCAGCGTAGTGACGTCGGTTTCGACGACCTTTGCCTCAGCCCTTTGTCCTGTTTCAGGAGAAAAATCGAGAGCTTCACGCACAGAGCTGGTGCCAGAAACGGCTCTGCTGCGTAGCATGGGGACTACATCAGCAGTAAGTCCGGCTTTTGCTGCCGCCACCTTGAAGGCTCCGAAATCGTACGATGTTCGATGAAATTCGATAGATTGCGCTGTTTCGTCGAAAACAACGTACGATGCGCGCGGATTGCCATCGCGGGGGGATCCCACAGAACCGACATTTACTATGTAGCGCTTGTTCTCCTCTATAATAAAGTCCTGTGGCTCTATCCAGTGGGCTGTTCCGCTGTCGCCTATTACGAAAAGTCCGGCGTTGTGACTATGTCCGCAGAAAAGAATTTGTTCGTCAACAGCCTGAAAGGATTCGAGAGCTTCTTCCGGAGTTTCGACGTAGTCGAAAACAGCCGGATCCCTGAAGCCCCCATGTGCGCACCGGAAATTGCTTCCCTTGAGTACGAGCGGCAGTTCGGCAAAAAATGATCGGGCTTTGCTGCCAAGCTGATGCGATGTCCAGGCAATCATCTGCTGTGCCCTGAAGTTAAAGCCATTGCGACTCATACGACCGGCTACAACGGCATCGTGATTTCCCAGAACCATCAGATGCACGTGTTCGTACACGGATTTTAGCGTTTCAGCAGGCTCAGGACCATAACCCACTGTATCACCCAGACAAATAATCCGGTCAACATTGCGCAACGAAATGTCCGCAAGTACTGTTTTCCATGCAGGCAGGTTCGCATGAATATCCGAGACTATTGCATAACGCATCTTATCTATAAACCATGTTCTGATTGTTTACCAATTTGACGCATTATTATAACACAATCGGATACCTCAACTCAAATCATCGGAAGATCTTTTAATTACTATCTGCAATGCCGCCAGCACATCATGAGGGCGTATCATCGCCATACACTGCCGCTCGCATTCAAAGGTGTCTCCCACCTGGTGGCAGGGTGCACACTTTACCACGTCCTGACGATGAACTACAAACGAGCGTTCGCCTTCAGGCGCCCACAGGGGAAGGCGGCTGCTTCCCTCGATTACAACGAGAGGTTTATCAAGTGCATCAGCGAGATGCATCGGACCAGTATTGACAGATATTACGGGACCGCATTTTGCAAGTTCTGTTACCCAGCGTGATACTGAATCGCATTCGAGACACTCTATGTTGAGGTCTCCGGCTGCGGTGGCTTCAAGTGCGGCATCAACTTCGTAAGGACCGCAAAGAATTACGGGATCAAAATTTTCCAACCGCAGTTGGATAATTATTTCGCGCCAGAATTCAGGGAACCAGTGCTTGCCGATCCATGGCGTCATCGGGATAAGCCCTACGCGTCCGCTGTCTGAGGGCACGTTAATCATGCGTGCCAGGTGTGTTACAGTTGTGCGGCGGTAGTCAACATCCTCAGGTGCGAACGAGCGATTCAGTAATCGGCGGCTTACATTTTTCTCCAGCTTTACCCTGTGCGCTGCAAGAGGCAGCACGAGGCTGTCGTTTGCTGTAAAATATCGTGGCAGGGTGTAGACTCTGCCACATCCGGCGAGGTACATCAGCACGATACTTCGTACGTCGCCGCGCACGTCTATTCCACGTGCGCCTCTTGCGTAGGGTCGCATTGTTGCAGCGGCGGTAAGAAAGTCGGTATATTTTTTCTTTTTGTGATCATGTGCTGCATATTTCTGATTGAGGGGCAGAAAAGTAAACTTCGGGTGCGGAGGAATTATTTCAGCCCATTCCGGTCGGGCTGCAAGAACGACTTCCGCTCCCGCTTTCAGGTGGGATATTATGAGCGGCTGCAAAGCAAGTACATCACCCATGCCGTATGGTTCGTATATGAAAACTCGGTTGGCGCCATATTTGCGTTTAAGCCAGCGTCGCCATGGTACAGTGGCAAAGCGCAAGATAACGGCAACAACCCCGCCGGTGATGAAAAATACCCTGCGTTTGAATGATGGCCTTATACGACGATTCTGCGGCGGTGGAGAGGAGTAACGCA
>JAAZFF010000139.1 GCA_012511845.1 Lentisphaerota bacterium | reverse complement strand
CATTCAGACAGTTGGGGAAGTGCCATATTCGGCTTCTATACGACGTTCGACAGATTCGTAGACTTATACGTATGGAATCATCAGAATTTTCTGCCTGTAATTGCTGCAGGTAATGACGGTGTGGACGGATATTATACTGCCGGATATACAAGTTTTCTGGATCAGCATGGCATAGTAATACCTGACGCAACAGCTGACGGGGTAATTGATTCGCAGTCAATTGGCTCCCCCGCCCTGTCAAAGAACGTTCTTGCAGTAGGTGCAACTGAAAGCGACAGGACTTCGGGAAGTGCCAGCTCGAGAACATGGTTTTCCTTATTCCCTTCCAAGTATAAAGTTGACCCAATAAAGACCGATTACGC
Organism: Lentisphaerota bacterium; assembly: GCA_012511845.1. GTDB lineage: Bacteria > Verrucomicrobiota > Kiritimatiellia > RFP12 > UBA3636 > JAAZFF01. The sequence continues at coordinate 3,221 of JAAZFF010000139.1, read as the reverse complement.
ATCAGTCGGCATCGTACACGACAACGTCTACCATCAGGGGATGGCAGCATTTTCAAGCAGAGGTCCTACTATATGCGGCAGGATCAAGCCGGATGTTACCGCTCCGGGATGTGATGTTTTATCAACACGGTATACGGTGGGATCAAAATACGGATGGGGTACATATCCTCCACATTCACGTTATTACAACTATAATGGTGGTACCAGTATGGCGTGCCCGCTCGCTGCCGGTGCAGCAACGTTGGCAAGAGAGCATGTTATAAAGCGGGCAGGTATTGAGCAGCCGACTGCCGCTTTGATAAAAGCCTTGTTGATAAACGGAGCACAATCAATCAGTCCTGGTCAATACGGCGTTGCAGAGTTTCGGGAAATCCCGCCGTTCAGCCCCAACAACGTTGAGGGATGGGGGCAAGTGAACGTCGGCAACTCCTTGTATGCCGTGGGTACCGGGACGATTTTCATGGATAGAATTCAAAATGGAAATTTTAAAAAGCAAAAAACTGTTAATTTTTATATCGATGTTGTTAATACAAATGTTCCATTAAAAGCTACATTGGTCTGGGCTGACTACCCCTCCAACCCGGCAGCATCCGGCTTTTCTGAACTCGTAAACGATTTCGATCTGCTGGCAGAGTCGCCGTCAAGCATCATCTTCCATGGCAACGGTACTGAGGGGGGTGATCGTACAAACAATGTTGAAAAAATACTTGTCGAAAACCCGGAATCCGGTTCCTGGCGGATAAGCATAACAGCTGTAAACCTGATGAAATCCGGCTCACTGCCAGCCCTGGTTGTTTCCGGAGGAATTGATGATGTTCCTCCCCTGATTATACCCCATCTGATAGAAGACACACCACCGCGCGCAGAAGGATACGAAGCTGTTGCGATGATAAACTCTGTTTATCCAATTGAAGGAACAGGAACAGCCGACTTTGCGTGGGCTGTCGGCGATGCCAATTCTGCCACAGGTACTTGGGCACAAACGTCTGTGTATGCCCAAAATGACGGGCAGATATACAAAACAGTTATACCGGGAACACTACAAACAGGCGAGGTATGCTATGCGTGGGATATGCCTGGAGCCGCCGCCCCTGTAACAAACAGTTTTACCATTTTACCTTTCAACCTGGAACTGGATGAGCTATCACATTATTTCACCTATACAGGCGGTGCATCCAACATCAATGTTTTTGCTGATATATCGTGGGCAGCAGATACCCCGGACACCTGGATTTTGCTGGATACAACATCCGGTTCAAACGATGGCATTGTAGTGTACAGTGTAACAACAAACTACGTTGCGTCCCAAAGGAGCGGAACAATATCAGTTTACGGTGCCATAAAGACTAATGAACTATCTGTAACCCAGGGACCGTGGAACAAAACCCCTGAACCCCCTACCCTGGCGCGTCCGGAGGTTTCAACCTCCGGCAATACAATATCAATTGTATTCTCTGCTGAGCGTAATAACAAGTATACGCTGCAGTGGCGAGAATCGCTGTCTACCGGGGAATGGCTTGATCTTGTCTCAGATATAACTCTGGATGATGGTCTGCTGACCCTCAGCGCAAGCAGCTTTCCCGGTCATACAGGTCTTCCGGAACAATCGTTTTTCCGCCTGAAATGCGCATCCCTCGTTCAATAGAAGGCGGGTACTAATCCATTTCGGCAGGGAGACTCTTTATAAAACTCTCTGTCAGTTTTGTACCGTATGAACCGTGAAACTCACCCGCAAGGAATTTTTCTAACGCTTCAGTTTTAAGGAGACGCCAGGATTCGACTTCAGCTCCCGGAATAATGGGGAAGAAGTCTATACCTGTTTCGCAGGCGGCAGCGGAGTCGCCCAGGGCATCACCTATGAACAGCATTTTATCGCAGCTGTATTTATCACGTGCAACCGACTGGATTTGCTCCGCCTTGCTCCCCTGTTCCTGTCCTGCAATGACTCGTACATATCGTTCAATATCGTAATGGCGCCATTCACGAAGGAGCGCTTCGCGCGGTGTTTGGGAAATCACAACAACGTCCGCTGCCTCTGACATTTTTTCCAGTGTTTCGACAGCATAGGCAAACGGTTCAGCAGGCTCCATATTTCGTTCAATATCATCATTTACTGCCAGACTCCAATCAAAAACCTTTGTCAGCTCCGGGTCTCCTGTCCGTTCCACTTCCTCCTTCAATGACTCATTGCCCAGGGGAACCCCTGATTTGCAATATGCATCCAGTGCCTTGAACGACGGAAGCTGAACGCCAGACTCCGCAACACCGGGACGAGTTCTCAACAACTCGAAGGTTTTCAGCAGTGCCGGAAATCTGTTGCTACCCCTGTACATCGAGCGCAGATTTACAAACTCTGCCACTTCCCGCAACTGCTTTTCTACTGCCTCCAGCCCCCAATGCCTTATTATAAGGGGATGAAAATGAATGCACTGCTTCGTTGTCATCGTATCGAAAACACAGCCATCAGAGTCTACGCCGATAAAAAAATCGGAGGATGGCTCAATCGAAAGAAAATCAGAATCTGTTTCAGCAAGTTTAATTTTATACTCCTGTGTTGGTCAGTTCCAGGATTATATAAACTTGCCCTTAATGCGGTCAACTTCATTACTGTTCATATCTCAGTCATACACGCATACTACCGATCGTATCAGAAAATCACTTGACGGTTACAGTGTCCATGACTATGGCATACTGCGAACCTAATGTTTTTAATTTAACTAATTGACTTCACCTCCTTTTACCCTGTATAGTGTAGCTGAATCTGTTAGTTAACCTCGTGCTATGTTGTTGCGCAACAGGCATCAAGAGTAGGAAACCATGCAGTGGACGATATCAGTAGTCGCAACAGTTATCAGTGAATAGTCTTTACAAAATGACATGCCTATTGCAACCTCAGAATATAAACGCAAACGGCGGAATGATATTTCTGCTTTGCTTTCTTTGGGTCGTTATTGGATTTTCGTTTCTGATTTTGTTTCTTTCAAAAAATAAGGATTTTCGCAGAGCTGTCAGCACTTTTCTGAGACTTTCGCTCCCCGCAAAAATTATCACTCTCATTGTTGTGTCAGTTGTTGTGGGGTTTGGCGGCTCTAAACCCGGTGGAACGAAACCTTTCAATTTCAACACATGGTTTCCCACAGGCGCACCTGACAGCGGCCCCTCACTTTCCGATGCACAGAAAGCTGCTGGATTTGGTGCCCACTTTGTGGGCAGTGGATAGT
>JAAZFF010000138.1 GCA_012511845.1 Lentisphaerota bacterium | reverse complement strand
GTGCATACCAGTGGTGGACCAAGAACTCTGAAGCCCCTGATTATGCATCTCATGTAGATATCCATTCAAAACCTGGATTCGATCCGTGCGAGCTTTTCTTTGATTCATGTTTTTCAATTAAAACGTGCCAGGACCCATCCCGCATAGGTGGAACGCATGGAAGACAGTCGAAAGTGGCTTTTGCATCTTCAGTTCCGTTAGCAGGTTTAAGTTCTGAACCGACTTTTATTTCTCTGGCATCTGCCATTAAAGAGGCTTTAATCTAAAATGAAAAAAGAAACATTAATTGACAATAATTTCGCTCCGGATTTTCACTATCCTGTTTACTTTACTGAAAATGTTTTCGATCACTCCTCTGATCTGTTATGCAATGTTTTCAATCGTCTTGACGAAGGAAGACGCCACAGGGTGGTTGCTTATGTAGACTCAGGTCTTGCAGCCGCTCAACCATCTCTTGTAAACGATATACGCGAATACGCACATACACATGCAGCTTCATTCGAGCTGGCAACAGAGCCGATTATTTTCCCCGGGGGGGCAGCTGCCAAAAATGAGATTACGCTGATAAAGGATATTATCTTCACCCTGGGGAATCTTCATATCGACAGGCAGAGCTTTGTTCTTGCCATAGGTGGTGGAAGCATGTTGGATGCTGTAGGTTTCGGCGCCTCTATTCTCCATCGCGGTGTTCGACTTGTAAGGATGCCGACAACTGTATTGGCACAATCAGACGGCGGGGTAGGGGTTAAAACAGGAATAGACCACCATGGACAGAAAAACTTCCTTGGAACATTTGCCCCCCCCTTTGCCGTTATAAACGATATCGCTATGCTTTCAACATTGCCTAAACGTGAGCGCATTGCCGGACTTGCAGAAATTGCGAAGGTAGCAATAATACGCGACAGCAGCCTCTTCACCTTTTTGGAAGAGAATTATGAAAAACTTGTTGCCGGAGAGCCGGATGCCCTGCGTGTGGCAGTAGAACGCGGAGCTGCATTACACTTGCATCAGATTACAAAAGGAGGAGATCCGTTTGAACTGGGTTCCGCCAGACCACTGGATTTTGGGCATTGGGCTGGACACAGGCTTGAAATACTTTCGGGTCATGCAATAAACCAGGGCGAGGGTGTTGGTGTGGGCATGGCTCTCGATACAATTTACGCTCAACTTGCCGGTATACTTGATGCCAAAGATTCTGAGCGCATAGTAAGCCTTATTAAGAAATTGCAACTCCCAGTATATTTGCCGGAATTGGAGCGAACCCGCAACGATGGAACGCTGGAGTTGCTTGCAGGATTGGAAAATTTCAGAGAACATCTCGGCGGACTTCTATGCGTAACGCTTCCAACAGAAATAGGAAAAACGATAGAAGTTAACAGCATGGATGAATCACTGATTCAAAAGGCGATTGTAAAAGCACGGGAATATAAATAAATCGTTCATCTCTTTTCCAAATGGAGGATGAGCGTCCCCGCGAACCGCATGCGAAATGAAGCGGCTCATGAGGACATTCGCCCTCCAGTTTTTTTTGTACGCCTCCAGGTTGACTGTGCGCCTCCAAATTGTCTGTATGTCTTTTCTCCAAATGGAGGGTGAGCGTCCCCGCGAACCGCCGTGGTAGATGGGCGCTGGACCAAATCCGAGTCCAATGTACGAAGTCAAAAAGCGCTGGCTACTCCGCTAGGATGGAGGACGGATCGGCGAGGCAGAGCAACGCATATGAGGTTGCGATAACCTTAGCCCAAGTTTCGCAGGCACGTAGCAGGCAGGTACTTTTTTCACCCTAAAATCGACCTAAAACGCCTAAAAAGGGTCGTTTTTCCCCGTTTTTCGGGTAAAAACGGCATAAATCCATTTTGTAGTGCCC
>JAAZFF010000137.1 GCA_012511845.1 Lentisphaerota bacterium | reverse complement strand
GGGCTCCAGCTTGTCGGGAGATCGTGCACGTTCACAGCGGAGCGGTACACGTTTCCCGTACACGAGGATGTGAATGCGAAGGTGAAATCGTGTACGAGTACGTGAACGTGTACGAGTACGATTATGCCACTCGGCAGGCGGGCACAGCAAATAAACCCGAGCAGGCGCTCAAGGCTCCCAGGCTCTGCCCATTGCCCGGATTGTCCCTCGTTCTTTGGAAAGGGTTATTTGATCAGGAACGCGTGGAGCTGCATGGGATCGGAATCGATTTCAAAAGACAGGGTTGAACCTGTTGTTTTGAAAGGGATCTCTTTACCCGTTACAAGATCCAGGATTTTCATGCCGGGCTTCGCCGGCAGGTTTATTACGAGTTTTTTCCCCGTGTAACCTTTATACGCCACGCCTGCATACGTTCCATTGTTCGAAGGATATGTTCTGACCTTGAGATCGGGGTCGAGCTGCTCGATAACTGTGCCCGGAATTGCCGGCAAGGCAAGAAACGCCTGGGCAAAGCGGCGATGTGCATCAGCGAAACCTCGACCGTATGTATAAACTGTATAGTTCAGTGTCCGTGCATCACCATGGAAGTATGCGAGCAATTCTAAAGCCATGCTGAAAGTGCCGCCCGCCGGCGTAAGCATATTGCCTTCGTATTTCGGGTTTATGGAGCGGGAGTTGATTTCGTCGTAAGGAACAACGTTGGAAACGGCAAGACCGTCACCCGTCTGGAAATAATTCAGGTAGTCCGCTTTATCCGCATAGCAGAGATAGTTTGCCGGTGCAAATAGCTGTATGCCCTCAACGTCCTTGTACAGTTCAGGACGAAGTCCGTAGTCTGCCCTGTTTACTGTTCCGAAGTCTCCTGAGCGCATTACGTTTATGTAGTCTTCTCCTCTGATGGTCTTGCGCTCAGCTTCATCTTTTTCATATACGGATCGCGCTTTATCAGGTCCTGCTTCGATCAGCTGTTTGTTGAAAGCCCAAGTGGTATTGGCGGGTAGAATCATGCCGAATTTATCCCCGTCCCAGTTGTAGTAATAGAGCGTCATGTCGGGGCGGTAGCTCTTGAGGAGTCTGGATAGCCTGACATGAAATTCAGCACGTTTTTTATGCCACCAGTCTTCATATATTTCTCTGCCTTCTCCGGCTGCCCAATCGGCATTTTTCAGGAGATCTTCAGATGGAAGTCTTGCGCCTGTTTCCCGTGCAAACATTTCCAGGTCATCCTTTCCGTAGCTGACGCGCATGCGGTCGCAGCGGATGCGCCACAATATGCCGGCAAATTGCGGGTTGTCTTCGATATATGGTTTTATGAGATGATCCATGAACTTGTTCAAGTCTTCCCAAGTGAGAGGATTCAAGAGGTTGCCTCCCCATGGAGCGAAACGGTTAGGCTTTGCCACTTTTCCCGTAACTTCAATTGAACGCGCTTCCTCTGGCAAGTCCTTTGAGCCTCCCCATTCGATACGCGGTACGTAGTCAATGCCGAAATGTTTTGTTGCTTCAAGGTATCTCACGTGTTGCGATTTGTTGTTGGGGTAGGGGGATGTTGCATCTTCGTCGCTGTCCGGCTTGTATTCTTTATGCGCCCAGTAATCGCGTGCGTCGATGGTCATGGCATCGTAGCCATTGAGAGGTTCTCCGTAGTTGGCGAAGAACCATTTGAGAATGAGTGGCGAAATTGAATTATATCCCATAAGCATGGCATAACGTACGAAGTCTTCCGGGTAATGATCAGGCTGACGTTCCCAGTCGAAGGAGAAAACACGGTGAGGGAGTCCTTCCGGCTTCCGGATAACCGGCGCATGTTTTTCTGCATCGATTTCATAAAGCCGCATTCTGGCTACGGCAGGACCGCCTTCCCACATTGCATAATAGCGTGTGGACATTACTTTATTCATGAAGTAAATCCAGAAACCGTTTTTGGCTGAAGCGCTTCCCGTACCGCCGGTGCCGACAGTCTGGTCATCAAGCGGTACTATGACGTCGTACCACTGCCACTTCTTGCTGAGCGGCCAATTGTCGTAAACGCCATCGGGTCCGGTGCCGTTGCGCCATCCGACATCCATGTAGTTCTGCCCTGTCTGTATTTCTATGGGGGCAAATCTGGGTTTGTCTTCAGGATATTCGATACGTAGCAGATATGTGGTGTGAGGTTTCAGTTGTCCGCGACCTATGCGGTATGCAAACCAGCCGTATCCAATGCACTCGCGTGCTTTCTTTCCCAGTATGTTTACAGCCTGCACATCTGTGGGGATTCCCGGTGTATAGTGGGATGCGGCATGGTCAAACCCGCTTTCAAGATACGGATGTATCTCTCTGGAAATAGGTGTGGAGCAGTCTATTTCATCTATCAGTTTAAGTCTGCCGTACGGAGTATCATCGTACTTCGTTTCCAAAGCTGGCAGTGGTGTATCGTCACGCTTTGCAAAACTCAGCGGATCAAGTTCTTTTGTGCCGCTATAGAACGGTATTCCGGAAGAGGCTGAAAGCGAGAGAAGCGCCTTCACCCTGCCTCTCAGATAAAATTGCACTGCAGTTTCGCTGTCAATGGAAACAACTGCCTGAACAACGCCTTTCTTTGCCGGTTTCACAGACACCTCACCGGTAGCAAATGTCTGCCCTAGTATATCGGTGAGGTTATAAGAAAGTGTGGCACCGTGCGACTCTGCCACCTCGGCAGGAAAAGCGAATATTATCTCGAAACCTTTACCGCGCTGGGCATCGCTCAAATCAAACAGGCGAAATGGGACAGCCGTTCCACCAGGTTCACGCATCATCGTCTGGTAGGGATCAAGCACCGCAGTTAATGCACCCTTGACAAGCCCGCTGTTGTTGCCTATGAAAGTGATTCTGCCGCCCCATATGCGTACTGCAACAGTGTTTTCCTCTCCGTATCTTATGAGAGATGGCGGAATGGAGTACGAGCGGGGGATCATATTTTTATATTTATATTCGCTGCTTATGCCACCTATGCGCACACCATTGAACCATGTGTCGTCATCGGATGGAATTTCCACGAGGTTGAGCGTGAGAGGTATACCTTCGGCTTCTTTGGGAATGAAGATCTTCTGACGATACCAGCCCCAACCATAGTGATCTATACCCTGTTGTTGCCAGCCGCGTCCTGTTTTGAGAACCTTCCACCCGGAGTCATCAAAGGTGTCGGAGTACCATTTTTCTTTTATTCCATTCTCGCCATTGTCTGTCTGGAAATACCAGGAACCGCTCAGGTTTATATTGATTTGATGCGAATTCCAGGAATTGTCGTCCACTGTTGTTCCGCCAACAGTAATATTTTTAATCGATACTACAGTTCCCGGCTCTGCTGATGCCACGCGTACCCCAACACCGGCGATGTTGGCAAAGTTTTTCATTTTAAAACTGCCGACAGGCAAAATAACACGATTCCATGTACCGGGCTCGGCAGCAAAGCCGCTCCGGAAAATACCTGCGGATTTACCGCGCTGCAAAAGATGGAATGTCATTTTTGCCGGACGCGTACTTTTGCAGAGAAATGAAACGTAATTGGCATTGTTTTTTGCCCATACATCACCGTTGTCAGGACCGTCTCCCGGGAGGAGCATGCGAACTGTAGTGCGTGCCGGTTCACAGGAATCTGTCGCTATTTCGAGAATGTTTTCTCCTTGTAATGTTTTTATGGTAAAAACTTTATCCTCCATTCCCGCAACGGGGAACTCCGTGTTCCAGCGTGTAGCGTTGTCGCCTGAGAGGAAACCTGTTACGGGTGGAGCAACTTCATTGAAAATCACTTTGCGTTCAGGTGATGTTTTATTTTTTCCGAAAGGCATGAGAGGGTTTGCCAGACATGATGTTGCAGTAATCATCGAGAGAATCAACAGTTGTGTTTTATGTGTCATTTTATATTCAGTTTTATCTCATATAAGCGTTAGTCAGATGTTCATTATCTGTTCTGAAAGGTGTGGCGGGCAAGTCGTGCCCGTTTATTAAATTTGCGTCTGCAGGATTTGATGCCCAGGCGTAGCGTACATAAAGCGGATCCTTGATTTCAGGACTTGATACGATAACGGTGTCTGCATCTGTTTTTGCATGTCCCCAGACCCAGCGTCCGTCTGCGCCCGTTATTGCAAATCCTTTCAGCTCTCCGCCATCTTGCGCACGGAGTCCGCCATTTGCATGTGAAAATTTTATGACTACAGCACCTTCCGTTATCCTGCTGCCAACGGGGATGGGTCCTGACGCTACCACATTTTTTTGTCCGTAATACGATGAGAGTGCCCACATTGCCAAGCGGCGTCCCACTTCCTGTTTGTTGGTGGGATGATTGTTTTTTCTTCACCTGTTCCAAGGGTGATTGCCATTCCTGTATTTGGCAAATTGAGAGACTTGAGTACACCTTCCCTGACCAGCACGCGTCCGTGTGTTTGGCTAGGCTGTGTTTGCGGGCTGCCGATTTCCGGCAGTTGAACGGAAATGAACGGGAAGTCGTAACCCCACCGTCTGCGCCAGTCTTTAATCAGCGTTTCAAGCTGTATCCCATACAGGTTTGCATTAACGGTGTAGGAGTCTGCCTCACCCTGGTACCAAATCACACCTGTTATGGCAAATGGCACAATAGGAAGAATGCGGTCGTCAAAGAGGTAACCGGGAGGTGTCTTCATTTGCGCAACAGCCTTCTTACCCTCGGTTTCCACAGCATGTTGTCTGTCAGATTCCGCCTGTTGTGCATCTTCTCTGCTTGCCATCACAGCTTCATTATATGGCGCCATTATCAGCTTGAGTTCAGGAACCGCCTGCTGCGCTTCGAGGCTTGTCCAGAGCGATATGGGGTTCCCGCCTGAGGAGATGTTCAACAACCCGACTGGACGTCCAATTATGCGATGAATCTCTCTTCCGAAAAAATAAGCGGTAGCAGAGAATGATCCGACAGTTTCAGGACTGCATACAATCCATTTGTTTGCCTGGAACATACGGATATCGTGCCAGTGTGCTGTTGCCTTTTCCTGCTCGAAGTCCCAGGCTTTGGATACTGCCATAGCCATGTTCGATTGCCCAGAGCACAGCCATACTTCCCCTACAATGACATCGCCTATCTCCCGTTTATGCCCGCTGCTCCCCTTTACAACAAGTGTGGGCAAACTGCCGGGCGAGAGCGGTTCGAGTGCAACAGTCCAATTACCTTCTGTATCGGCAGTTGTTATTTTAGTCTGTTCTGCAATGGATACAGTTATGGTTTCTCCCGGTTCCGCAGTTCCCCATACGGGGATGGGTTTGCCAGCCTGCAGTACCATATGTTCCGAGAAAACACGAGGCATACGGATTACAGCGTTTGATGATATGGCTGTTGCAACGAGCAGGGTGATGCAATAAAACAGTGCTCTATAGTTCATGTTTTAAAATAGTGCCTGTAACTCCATATCTTGTTTCTATTGTATAAAGATTAAGGTTCGTGGATTACTTTCCACTATTTCCACGTTTTTGCCCCTTGCCTTGACAACGTAATCGGGTTCTACGACCCAGTCGGACAGATCTGTTTCGCCGCTCATTGAATCTGCGGTCATCAGGATTGCACGTGTCGGCAAGGTGCCGCAGACTGATGTTACTGCAACTGTTGCAACGGAGGGAAGTTGGAGGTCGCCGTTTATGACTGCAAGACTACTGTCACCGTTGTTGTATTTC
>JAAZFF010000136.1 GCA_012511845.1 Lentisphaerota bacterium | reverse complement strand
TCATCAGTATGACTTCACCAGTACTGACGTCTTTCAAAGTTTCGATAAGGTCACCATCAAGAGAAAACTCCGCTTCTCCATTTATCAGCAATTCAACGTTTCCCGGACCTATGAATTTTTTGAAGAAAACCCGGGAGCAGTCAACGGGCTGCTCTGCAGGGTCATTTGAAGAAAAGCCAAGCGACTCGGCAACCTTGTCAGTATGTGATATCAGAAAAGACTCAACCTGCTCAGAAGAATAATACCATCCTTCCTCTGTAGAAAACGGAGGGCTTGGTGTCTCAGCAGAATAAGCGGGGTCTACCACGTATCCGGCAGTTAATTTGTGAGCCTGTGAAATCATGACAAAACTTTGCAGTTAGTTAGCCTTGAAGTTTACAGGTACAGGGCGATTTGGTCAAATCAATTTATGAGGCAATCGACGGTTCAGCCGATCCCGTCCGGCAAAACCGCGGGTAAGGAGTCCTCAGATTGGAACAACAATCTGCTGATGTGCTCTGCCGTGCCCGGAAATTGGAATTTCTTGCATTGCCGCACCGCTTGTGCTAGAAATTAGGCAATGAACTTCATTATTTCGTTCACGATCTTTATGGCACTGGTCGCTCAGGCCGTTTCGTTCGAACCCAACAGGGAAACTGACATGACACACTTGGACTCTTTGTCTCCGGAGGTGCTTCCGCTTGATGCGTGGGGCATCGCTACCTATCCCCTTGAAGGAAAAATTCCCGGACTGCTGACACAAAAACAACCTGACGGCTGGCAACCCTCAGGACTGGATCGAACGTTTTACCTTGATCTCATGGAGCCTGTCATACGCATGGCGGCGTCCTGGGTCTCTGAAAGTGGTGCGCTCATTGATCCTGTCATCGGGCGGGAGTGGGCGCAATCGACACCTCGTTTCGTCTCTTCTGCTGCCATTTTGCTTTACTTCGATCGGATACCTGAACTTCAGGATATTGTTTTTTGCTCCATGACCTATTGCTGTACGCAACTTGCCGCCCCCCAGGTGCTCCGGGACCGCTCTGCAGATTTCTGGATGCGTGAACTTGCCACCGCCTACGATTGCCTGAAAGAAATTGCACCGCAGGAGCTGGTTGCGCAGTGGAAGACGGACCTTGCACGCGTCCGGCCGGAGTCGGCATACCTGTGCGTTGATGCGACACACCGGAACCTGGAACGCTTTCACAACTGGGCAGTCTACAGCAGTGCTGGAGAAAGCATGCGCGACTCCGCGGGTATCGGTGGTGCGACGGACTTCCTATGGGGTAACCGGTTTTTTGAAGTCTATATGGCAGCGCAAACACATCGCTTTACGACCTTTGGGATGTACCGGGATCCCGCCGATCCGATCACCTACGATATTACGACCCGACTTCAGTTCGCCGCTGCCATAGCTCGCGGCTACGAAGGTCCGATGCGTGACAAGCTCGGGGAAGTACTACGCCGCGGCAATCTGACCATGCTGCTATTCGTCTCGCCGGATGGATTTGTCCCGTTCGGAGGACGGTCTGCCCAATTTAATTTTCAGGAAACTATTGTTTGTGCACTGTCAGAACTCGAGGCAAGGCGCTACCGCAATGCCGATCCTGTTCTGGCAGGTGCATTCAAGCGACAGGCGCACCTGAGTGCCCGCGCAATTGTTCCTTGGTTCTCTGATTGCAACCCGATTCGCCATATCAAGAACCGCTTCGATCCCAAGACGAAGCACGGGTGCGATACTTATGGTCAATACTCAGTTTATAGCATGCTGGCGACATCCTACCTTGGTTTGGCGGCACTTTATGCCGACGACACTATTGCGGAGCAACCAACCCCTTCGGAACTCGGTAACTATTCACTGACGCTCAGTCCCGCCTTTCACAAGGTGTTTCTCTGTGCAAACGGCACCTACGTTGAAATCGACACACAGGCAGATCCGGATCACGACGCAACCGGTATCGGGCGTGTCTTGTTCAAGGGTCTGCCGCCCGGTTTTCCTCTTGGGATGCCTTTCTCAGCGAAACCAAAGCATCTTTTTGCAAAGGGAACGGCTGCTCCGGTTCGTCCTGTTGCTCTCGGTCCTGTGTGGCAGCGTCCCGACGGTTCCACAGATGCGCTTGCCGAATGGAGCACAGGTGTTGTTGCCGAAACGACCGAACACAAGGTCGGCGACCGTGTTGACGGCGTTTCCATTCGATACCGGAAAGGCGATACGCAGGTGGTGGAGGACGTCCGCATTGATGCCGACAAAGTGTTGTTGTGCTGGGCGGTTGAGATAGACGGCACTCCCGTCCGATCGGTTGAGATTACTGTGCCGATTCTGATTCATGACGGCGGCGATCATGCCCGGATCGAGCAATCGGAAACCGATCTGATGCTTGTCTTCGGGGGAAAAACCGTAGCGTTCCGCTGGTCGGGGATGTCGGATCCTCGGCTTGAAGCGGTGGAAATCGCCAATCGACATGGTGTTTACCGCATTCTGCGCCTCGTGGCAGAGTCCGGACCCTGCCACCTTTCAATTGAGGCTGTGCCCGGCAAGCTGGTTCAGTGAACAGTGGAAACTCCATCGCTATAAATAGTAACATCCTGAATTGCAGGCGCTATATTTGGTTATTCTTTGCTGTCTCAGTTGATATTGCAATTTGCGATGCGGGCATTGAAACCAGCTATGCTTGAATCGCAGCGAGTGAGTGTGGTATAATCAAGACCATTCTGATAATCTAGATGATGGTTGCAACATTACATCTAAAGCGAGAGGTGAGTTATGGCTATTGTGGTTAATCCGGCGCATGCCTGGTTTAATGAGGCACGGTATGGTCTCTTTATTCACTGGGGACCCTATGCTGTACTGGGACGGGGAGAACAGGTGTTGAATCGTGAATGGCTTGATCAGAATGAGTATGCTGATATGGCCTGCGCCTGGAATCCTCAGCACTACAATCCTGAGGAATGGATGGAGGTAGCGGTACGCGGCGGCATGAAATATGCGATACTAACAACTCGCCACCATGACGGCTACTGTCTTTGGGATACAAAAACCACCGATTATTCGAGCATGTGTCAGGCGCCCAAGCGTGATTTTATTATGCCCTATGTGAAGGCATGTCGCAAATCGAGCCTAAAAGTGGGGCTCTACTACTCATTCATGGATTTCAGGTTGCCGGCGTGGACGCGCGGTCCAGCGAAGGATCCTGAGGGTTTTGCCGAGGCGAAGCTGTGCGCAACCAACTAAAACTTTATGATGCCCAAAACGCACTCAAGCATAATTCACCTCACAGGTAAAATAACAACCTCAAAACCTCTTATCTCGTGAATGTTACGATGGCACCATTACTAATCAGTGGAGGTACGCCTGGAAAAGCCGGATCAGTTGTCTGGGATCAGTGGGTGGTTTCTGGAGAAACTCGTCCTACCCGATAGCAATCCCAATAGCAAACCCGTTTCTTCTTCACTGCGGAATGTGGTACACGCACCTACGGATATTTTCGACAATCTGCTTTTGTGTGTGGAACACTTTGTTGGGAGACCACGTCATGAGGTGTGATGCCACGGGCTTTGCGAAGCGGTATGACGGCAGAACCACGGGCTTTGGAGAATATCTGAAGCCGTGTTTTTCGTAAAAATGTACACGCCTCTCCGTGTCAACCGATTCGTTCTTCGGCTCAACGTCCAGCACGATCTTGCGATCTGCGTAATACTGCAGTTGATTTATCACCTTGCCACCGATCCCCGCAGAACGGCATTCCGGATTTATGGCGAAATGCTCAATGAAGAACATTTCGTGTAACAGCCAGTACGCCAACAGCCCCACAGTGGTACCGCGGTGGAGTATTGCAGCGAAATGGTATCGGGGGTCTTTCATTACAAGCTCCTGTTCAAGGAGCGAGCGTCTCTCGTCATGTGGAAATGCCGTGTTGTACAATATCCACAGTCTCCGGAAATCAAATGAATTCTTGTTCCGGAGGTCGGCGAATCTGATGTCGCCTGCATCATATAAGTTTGTTGAGTTCATGGGCTCGCCACAGCGTAAACGACGTGACGATAAAACTCTTTCTTTTGTTTTTAATTTGCACCGGGAGACATCCCGGGCGAAGGCAATCGAACTACCCCGGTGGCTGAGCACCACTCCGGCACAATTCTGATAAGTCGCCTTTGCTGTCGCAGTAGTATCTGCCTTTCCCGAATCTGTGTCAACTGTTGTTTTCGAAAAACAAAACGAGAGAGATGTATGGCATCGGTACTCTGGTAGTATGAAGGTTTGTCAAACGCATACAGGAATGTCTGTAATACATTGGGTGCTGAACCAAATCAGACATATCAAATCAGTTGGGCATCATGGTGCCCCATTGAGCTGAATTTTTTGACACAATTTCCCCGAATTGTTGTATAATGTGCCATGCACGGGAGGTGTATATGAAAAAATTTGGACTGATTTGCATGATGTTGCTTTTTTCAAGCAACTTTGTTTTTGGACAGACGGTTGTTGAGCAAAGTAAAAAAGCTGAAAAATTGAAAAATAGCGGGAACTATGCTGAAGCGTTCTCCGCTTATGAAGCTTATCTGTTTACGCCGGATCTTCCGCTGAATGGTATAGTTTCTGGTATGAACCATAGTCTGGAGTGTTTACAGGAACTCTCACGACTCAAAGAAAGCGATGCTTTCATTGACAAGGTGCTTGAAGTTCATGGAGAGCATGTTCAGGTTGTCACTAGTTTCGCCCGGGCACGGTTATCCCTGCCTCCCTGGGGTTACAAGATTGTCGGAGAGTTTGAGCGCGGGCACCACCGCGGTGGGGGAGAGGCGGCAGATTCCAGGGAGAGGGATCGAAGTCGAGCGCTCCAGATGCTTGCGGAGGCTCTTCCGCGTGCCGCTGATGCTCCTGCCGATGTGGCTGCCGGATTTTACGAAGTACTTGTCGAGGCTCTTGCGGTCAATCGCATGGCGGGGGGGGCATGGCGTCTGCAGGAACTTGGCGATCTTGAGAAACTTGCTGATTACGGTGAGGGAACGCCATGGTGGGGATGGCGCAGTTACGGCAACTCCGAGGAAGAGGGTGCTGCCCCTGTAACGGCTGAAGGAGATCCCGTTTATTACAGACTGCCTGAGTCATGGGAAAAAGCGGCAAACGACGGTGAACGCTGGCGATGGAGTATCGGGCAGTTGGAAAAACTGGGGCACGAAGAAAGTGCCCGTGAACATCTTGCAAAGTTTGCCATAAACCAGTTCGGCACGGAGACACTGAAGCGCTATGGTTCCGTGTTTACCTCCGACAGACTTTCAAAAAGCGAATGGAGTCTCCATACACTGGAAGAAGATGAAACAGTGGCACATCTGGCGAGCGGCGTCAAACGCTTTAAACTGCCCGACGATTACAACTACATGCGTCATGCGAGTAAACTGGCGGAAACTAAATCTACATGGGCAGAACGTCTCGCAAAGCTTTATCAGAATCGCCGGCAGTTTGCGGCGGCTGCGGAAGCATGGCAAAGCGCAATTGATAAATATGGCAAGGAAAAATGGCGTACTGAAGCCCTCGATCAGATAGTGAAGCCCTGGGTAAGTATTGAGTCAGCGCCCTCGCAGACACCTGTCAACGCTGCCAGTTTTGATCTGATATACCGCAACGCAACAGGAGTGGAATTTACTGTTCGTGCAATAGATACCGAAGCGCTGTTGAATGGTATTCAGAAACTGCTGAAAAGAAATCCTTCTACAATCGACTGGTGGAAATTGCAGGTGGAAAATCTCGGCTATCGTATTGCCGAGGGTGATGGTCATCGCTACCTGAAGGATAAAGTTGCCGTCTGGCGCGAGGAGCTTCAGCCGCGCGAAAATCATTTTGATGCCCGCAAGACGATAACTGCACCGGCACCACTGCCGCCGGGCGCATATCAGATTGCTGCAAAGGCTGATGATGGCAATGAGGCGCGCGCTATTATCTGGATAGCAGATACCGTGCTGATGCGCAAAACTCTTACACTGAAGGACAATAAAAATACAGATGCGCAGGAGTTGATAATTGTACTCGATGCTGAAACCGGCG
>JAAZFF010000135.1 GCA_012511845.1 Lentisphaerota bacterium | reverse complement strand
GCTCAGGGCTTGTTGAGAATCATTGCCCCTGTGCGCTGAGTCAGAGGGATGGTCGTGTATGTGTACATATTGTTGCAGCTGCCATAATGCTGCTAAAACGAGCAGTAGCAGCTCAGCGCATACCTGAAAAGAAGTTGGAGCGCGCCCATGCTGAAAAAATTGCTATGGCAGAGATGCGCGGAAAGCTGATTAAACGTGATTATTCCCGGGGACACCCTGCCGAAGTCCGTATACGGTTGCCGGCAGACTGGCATAAGGCTTTTCTCGATGGAAGCATACCCGTAACATGTGTCGCAGTTTTGGAAGGCGGAGGGAATCCTGTTCCTCTGGACTATATTGCCCAAAGGAAAATAGCCCTTAAGCCGGGGCGGGTTGATGATATGCTCCTATTTGTGCTGGAAGATATACAAAGTGGGGACATGACAAAACCTGTCGTGCTTACAAAGGCGGATTTTGTCGGAATCATCGATATGCTCGGCATCCACGGACGGCCCCTGTATCAGTCAGGCGGCAACCCGATACGAGTCGAAAAGACTGAACTGGAATCAAAACTTGTCGTTGATATGGATCGCGAAACAGGTGAAATCCTGCTTATGTTGACTACTGATATTCCGGGTGCTCCTGAGGGCAGTGTGCCGGATTACATTGTCTTCGGCAATAAAGGTTTCGCCTATCTTGACGGAGTACTGTGGCCCTTGAAAAGCGTCCTTCCCGGGCTATACCAGAAAGTTTACCAGGAAACTATAGCCATACCGAGAAAAGGAACGTTTTCATTTATTAAAAATGAATTAAGCCTTCTGGAAAAACTTATGCCGCTGCATCGCGAAATAGACTTCGATCTTTTCCTCATGCAACCGGCAATACCTCATTTCTCGCTGCGAATAAGAGGCAACGGTGCTTCAATTTCAATGACACTTTTTGCCAATTACGATGGCGCTGTCTCTGTTTCTGCTGCCGCTCCTGACCCCGGAGCAGATTTTTCAATTCCTGATGAAACGGATTTCTATCTCTATTATGTCAGAAATCTGGAAGTCGAAAAACATGCAATAAAAAAACTTCGTGATATGAGAATTGTTGCTGATTCCGGTACTTCTATTTCTCCGCTGACAGGAGAGCGCATAGTGCTTAACTTCCTGGGAACACAAATGCCGGCTCTGGAGCGGGCAGGGTGGAGTGTGCAAATGGATAACGACATTTCATCATATTACCTGGGGCTCAACCGTACAGTTCCCGTCGTTGAAATCGAACAGACTAAAAACGCCAACAGTTTCGAAATAGGATATGCCTTCCGGGTTGTGAACGGAAAGAGGAATGTTAATCCAACAGACATTCACAGGGCAATTCAAATGCATGAATCTTTTGTCCGATTAGGCAAAGATATAGTTCTCTTCGACAGAATTGCTATAGAAGATTTGAGGGACGCTCTGCGTGATTGTAATTCAGAGCCGGGAACACGTCCCGGTTTTGTAAGGATAAGCAATGTCCATGCACCATACATAAAATCTTCACTCGATGCATTGGATAAAACTTCCATACGAGTCAGATCAGCTCCGCAAGAATGGAAAGTATACGCCGACAAACATAATCGATTGACAAAAGTTTCGCAAGTTTCGCTTGAAGAGCCCCTCCGAAGCATCCTGCGACCATATCAGAAAGACGGCGTAGCCTGGTTGCGCTTTCTTGAATCAAACCGTCTTGGTGGAATTCTGGCAGACGAAATGGGTCTGGGTAAAACGTTGCAGGCTCTTACATGGCTTGGGCTCGAACGCTTCAATCCGGAGCATCGCGGCAAGCCGGCACTCGTTGTCTGCCCTACAAGCCTTGTTGACAACTGGGTCCATGAATCACTCCACTTTACACCTGATTTGAAAATAATTGCAATGTCAGGGGCGCAACGTCATGAGAATTTTGAAAATCTTGAGAAATATGATCTCATAATTACTT
>JAAZFF010000134.1 GCA_012511845.1 Lentisphaerota bacterium | reverse complement strand
GAATAAGGATATGGGGCAAACCCTTCACCGTAAGTGAATTCAATTTCTCTGCTCCGGGGCGGTACCGTGGAGTCGGCGCAATTATGACGGGGGCATTGGCATCAATTCAGGATTGGGATGTCTTGTGGAGATTCGCATATTCGCACTCGGATAATGAGATGTTTAAACCTTCCCCGATAGGATATTTTAATATTGCATCGGATCCGCTGAGTCTTGCAGCAGATAGGGCTGCTATAATGCTGTATTTGCGAGGAGACATGAAGCCGGCACCGGGTCGTGTTGTCCTTGAAATAAGTGAGAATGACGTTAAAAACGGTGCCTCACATGATTCATTGCAAGTACTGAGAAAGTTTGCCTGGACGACTCGTGTTGGTACAAGTATCGGTTCAGCAGCAATTCCGGGTGCTATAACTGTTCCCCTCGGTACTACCGGGGAAACACTTGAGAAGAAGCTCAAGACCGCTTCGATAATGAAGGATGGTCCGGCGGAGCAGATAGTATCGGAAACCGGTGAATTTATGCTGAATACTTCAACCGGTGTGTTTGTTGTAGACACGCCGAAAACTGCTGGGGGGTTTGCAAACCCCGGGCACAGAATCGAGGCACCGGGCAGCGGGGTCAAGGTGGAGACGGCAGGAACGGGAGCCACTGTGTTTGTAACAAGTCTTGATGGTGAGCCTATTCGCAGCTCAAAGCGCCTTCTTGCCACTCATCTTACTGATATGCAGAATACAGGGGCACATTATGCAGAAACAGCCCGCCGCACACTGTTGGCTTGGGGAGGGATGCCGTATCTGGTAAAAGACGGGCAGGCGTCTGTCAGCATTTCACTGAACAACCCGAAAGCCTGCAAAGTCTGGGAATTATCTGTTGCAGGGGAACGTATAGCTGAAGTTTCATCACGGGTGAGTGGTGGAGAATTGCAGTTTATGGCAACGGTCCGCGGCAACAACGGTGCGCGAATGCTGTATGAAATAGTTGTGGAGTAATGAAAATTCAATTGTAAATGCAGTTAATAGGGAGATAATTTGATGAGAAAGCCGGATTTTGATAATTTGCTGGCAGTCATGAATCGGGAGAAACCTTCGCGTCCCACGCTTTTTGAGTTTTTTTTGAATGAACCATTGTACGAGAAGTTGACGGGTATAAAGCTTGATGCATCCAGCAGTGATCTGGACAGAAAAAGGCGCACCATGCTCGCCTATGAAAAAGCGGGATATGATTATGTTACGCTGTTGACAGGTTTCCGGTTTGACATGCCTCAAAAAGATCAACTGGATACTAAATCTCTCAATGACAGTCCTGTAATTTATGACAGGTCGAGTTTTGAAGCTTACGACTGGAAATCTCCGGAAGATTTCGACTACTCTGTGATAGATTTACTCGGCAAGGAACTGCCTGGAGGCATGAAGTTTATAGGGTACGGACCATGCGGAGTTATGGAGAACCTGGTTGCGATGGTGGGTTTTGACAACCTCTGCTTTATGCTGGCAGATGATCCGGAACTTGTATGTGATATTACTGATGCGATAGGGAGCCGACTTGTAGCGCATTATAAAATCCTCGGCCAATTTGATTCTGTCGGGGCAATGATCTCGAATGACGACTGTGGTTTTAAAACTCAGCCCATGATTTCTCCTGATGATATGCGAAGGTATATTATCCCTTGGCACAGGGAAATAGTTCGTACGATCCATGAGGCAGGGCGACCTGCAATTCTGCATTCTTGCGGGGATCTTTCTGAACTGATGGACGACATAATAGATGACATAGGCTTTGAAGCCAAACATTCGTTTGAAGACTGTATAGAGAGGGTTGAAGACGCCTATGAAAGGTGGGGGGATCGCATTGCCATACTTGGGGGTATTGATGTGGATTTTATTTGCAGACAATCACCCGAAGCTGTAAGAAAGCGGAGTCTGGAAATGCTCGAACGTGCAGAGGAGAGAGGCGGTTATGCCCTTGGATCCGGCAACAGCATCCCCGAGTATGTTCCCGATGAGGGTTACCTCGCCATGATTTCAGCTGCACTCGAACGGTAGTTGCGCAACTTACACGTGTTCTATCTTTTTCTTGACTTTAATGCATTCCTGTAGGAATATATTAAGTGTCATACAGAGATTTCCAAATATTCTGGATGAGTTCTGTTTTTGTGGCAATAAAGCAAGGCAATTATTCATGACAAAAGATACAACGCAAACGAATCAGGAAGAGCAAGAAAGAGCGGTAGTTGAAATCCCGCAGAGTGTACTCAACCTGCATAACAAAGCGCTGGCAGCGCTGGAACGCAACAAGCCGGATATAGCGATGGATCTGTTGTTGCGCTGTGTGAAGCAAGTTCCTGGATTTATGGCAGCACGCCGTAATCTGAGACTTACGTCGATAGCTGTTTTCAAGTCACGCGGCGGAGTAAAATCTCCTGCGCACTATCTTTCCCCGATTACCGGATTTTTCCCAAGTCTGAAGGTCAGGGGTCTTCTCAAGTCAGGTAAAATAGAAGACGCGCTTTATGAAGCAGAAAAGCTTCTGCTCGTTGATCCGCTTAGTCTTGGTTTCGCACAACTGTTTTCTGAAGTGGCAGTGCAGGCAGGACTGACTGAAGAGGCCGTCATGACAATGGAGCTTGTGCGCGAACACCTTCCCCCGAACAACATGAAGGCTATCGAAAAGCTTGGAAGGTTGCATTATCAGTTAAAGAACTACAGGGCAGCACGAGATTGCCTGGCTGTAGTTCACAGGGCACGTCCGACCGATGGAGACATAAGCCGTATGCTGAAGGACAGTGAAGCGCTTGCAACACTCGACAGCGGGTGGAGTGATGCAGCTGAAACGGGCGACTTCCGCAAAGTGCTGGCAAATGAGGAAGAGGCAGAAAGACTCGAAAGAGAAAGCAAGATGGTCAAGACGGCGGAAGATGCTGATGAGCTTATTGCTGATGCCAGGCGCAAGATTGAGGAAGAGCCCAACAACGTCAACTACTACCTCAACCTGATCAATATATTTACGCAGCAGAAGCGGTTTGAGGACGCTATTCAAACAATTGATGACGCCCGCAAAATTGTGGGTGCAGATGCGGAGCTAGACAGGCGCTACTCAAACGCCAAAATTGCCCAGTTTGATGTTGAAATTGAGGCGTTGGGCAAGGCGGGAGATGAAAACGCTGTGGCAGAAAAAACAGCAGAACGGGATCAGTTTGTGTTCGACGATATTGCAGAGCGTGTTACCCGGTATCCAAACGATCAGCACCTGCGTTACGAACTGGCTATGCAGTATTTCAAGCATGGTCATATTGATGAAGCTATTCAGCAGTTTCAGATTTCCCAGCGCAATCCCAAGGACCGCGTACCGTCTCTATACCAGTTGGCATTGTGCTTCCGGCAGAAGGGACTGCTCGATATGGCAGTGTCTCAACTGGAGATGGCACTGGAGCACCTGCCTGCTATGAATAATGAGAAAATGGATGTATATTACCTTTTGGGAGAAATATTCCTGGAAGAAAATAAATATGGCGAGGCAGCTAAATACTTCAAGGAAATTTACAGGGTCGACGTGACATACCGGGATATCGGCAAGCATATAGAAAACATTTATGCAAGGGAGAGAGCTGCACGGGAAGGCGCTGCCGGAGACGGGGAGACTGTCTGATGAAAAGATTAGGTCTATATATAATACTTTTCCTGACAAGTCTGCTGTTTTCAGGCTGCGCGACTTATACGGGGGATGGCAGAACAGTTCTGGGGTCGCGCCAGCAGCAGCCAAGGCAGAGTCCAGAGCAGATCGCAGCCGCAAGGAGAGATGCACGTATAGCAACACTGGAAAGCTTCAGCCAGAGACAGGCAAATGAAGCGGACGGCATAAATGAGTCAATAAACTCACTGTCTGCAAGAGTGGATGGTTTTACGAGGCAGATGGACGCCCGCGGATCTGATGTTGTTGCCCTGCGTGCCGAGGCAGACAAGTTGCGACGTGATATTGATCTTATAAATAACAAACTTGATGCCATACCACAGACATT
>JAAZFF010000133.1 GCA_012511845.1 Lentisphaerota bacterium | reverse complement strand
CTTCTTGTATTGAGAGAACCGGAATCAGACTTGCCTGAACTTGGATGGAGAACAGTGCCCACAGATTCTGTGGCAGAGTCTCCACTCCGCCACATTGTGTGGTCGCAGCCAGCTGAAAAATTTACAGAAGTAAAAACACCGATCGAAATAGAAGCAAAACAACCTGCCCTGATTACTGTTGATTTGGGCAAAATTGTTTTGGGGCGGATATTCTTTGATATAGACGCTCCGGAAGGTACCGTACTCGATTTCGGTCATGCCGAAGATCAAAAAAATGACAGGGCATTTATAAGTAAGACGGTAGTAATGTATGGAGCCGACAGACGTGTTTTGCCCGGCAAGCGGAAATGGATCGAAACTTTTTCTCCGCGCGGCTTCCGTTTTATTGACGTGCTGATAAGCAATCACTCCTCTCCCGTAACTTTGCACGGTGCAGGTGTGGTTGAGCAAAGGTATCCCTATTCCTTTACAGGGGAATTTGAATGCTCTGAAGAAGACTTCAACACATTGTGGAAGTTTGGACGCAGGTCGCTGGAGCTTTGCAGTGAAGATGTTTTCACAGACTGCCCCTGGCGTGAACGCACCTTGTACGGAGGGGATTTGTTGCCGGAGATGGGGACTGCTGCAGTGCTTTCCAGAGATTTGCGGATAGTACGGCACAGTCTTGAAGTGTTGCTTCAGTCTGTAAATGAAAAAGGCTGGATGCACAGCCGGGCACCTGTACCGCGTGGAGGCGTTACTCTTTCGGACTATCCTCTCCTGACGTCCATTGCCACCGACTGGTATGTGGGACTTACACATGACAGGGACTTTGCAGCAAGGGCGTGGCGGGTATTCAAGTCCATGTCTGAAGCTATAAGCACGGTTCGTATGGATAACGGTCTTTACACTCCACCGTCTTCGGCATTTATTGATCATGGCCGTGAGATACAGGCAGGACCTACGTGCGAATTCAATGTGGCACTCGTTGCTTCGTTCAGGGCGTGGGCGAATATAGGAAGAACAGCGGGGGCACCGGCTCAGGAAACAGAAAAGCTTGAACAACTCGCAAATGAACTGGATGCACTTATTGCTGACACGTATTTTGATAAAGAAGCCCTTACATTCCGCGATCTGCCTGTAACAGATGGAGAAAACCGGACAGAAGGCACGCCGGCTAATACGTGGGCGCTGCTGTTCAGCCGCAATGCACGCATCCATGCCGACGATGCGCTCAATGCGATTTCAAAAACAATGGAATCTTTCGACCCGGAAAATGAACCCGAAAGTGTTTCTCCGTATCAGATGTTCTACCTGCTGAGCGCACTGGGGCTATACAACAGGGCGGATATTGCTGAATCAGCGATTAGGCAGGTCTATGCAAGGATGCTTGATGAGCCGACAGGCACCCTGTGGGAAGCCTCCAGACCTGCGCAATCGCTTACACACGCCTGGAGCAGTGCTATAAACCACTATTTTGCTACAACAGTTCTTGGTGTAAAAATGGGCTTGACTGATTGTGAAGATCTTACGCAAATCAGGATAGCACCATGCGCAGATTCAATCAGGTGGGCGCGCGGTGTAGTACCGCATCCGCTGGGTGCTGTAAAAGTGGACTGGAAAATTCGTGATGGAACGCTTTATATTTCTGTTAACGCTCCATCTGACGTTAGAGTATCTGTTACCCCCGCAGGACCGCTTGCAGATATGCCTTGTGTGATCAACGGCAAATAGGCGTCCGGCAAGCCGGGCAGTGGGTAGTTTGCTTGAGAGCCGCAGACTGTAGCACGGACATTCCTGTCTGTGCCCGCCTGCAGGGGTTTTGCCGGCGTGATGGCATAATCGTACTCGTTAACGTTCACTTACTCGTACACGATTTCACCGAAGGAAACATCCGGTTTCTCATGATCAAGTTCCATTTTAATGCTCGTGTACGGGAAACGTGTACCGCTCCGCTGTGAACGTGTACGAACTCCCGGCAAGCTGGAGCTCGGCAAGCCGGCAAGGTCAGAACACCAATTTTGATGAAATGACCGGACTGTCTGTATTGGGACATCGCTAAACTCTACATCTCACCCATCAAGCACTAGACATTCGCGGGAAGGGGACGGATGCGAGACACTGAGGATGTCGGCGTAAGGAGGGAGAAATGCGGAAATGCGGCGCAGAGGCTTGAAATTGCTGGACCTTTGCGCAACGGGATACGCAGGGTAGGGACGGCTCTCCGTAGCGGTCCGAGCGGCAGTCATGATGCAAACGGGTCACTACGTGATGCCAACGGATGTGATGCATACCGTATTTGTCCCCGAACACGACGTAAAGCGGAAGTGCTTCGCACCCGGGCCTGCTACCCGCGCCTGGCAATGTGCAACATCAAAACACCCCTCAAACACTCTGCCTCACAGCACGCAAGCCAATCTGCTCCACTGACCACCCTCCTCAACCATTAACCAAAAAAGAAAATGGTGTCATCGTAACTTCCACGAGGTATCGATTCCTTCGATTCTTTCGACAATTCATTGCCTCGCAACCACGGCTCATGAGGACATTCGCCCTCCAGATTGCATCAGCAACGGCGGTTTCGGCTTGCCCCGGCTTGTCTCGGCGTAGTGTTCGAAGACGGACGTAGGATTCGAAGCCGGGTGAAACGTGCCCTACCTGCCCATACACCTTGGCAAGCTGCGCACTAACTGCTGATAGACTTAATCAAGCTTCCCACCCAGTTTGTAATTGCGATAACAATGAGGGCAATAAGAATATGTTCGCCCATAATTTTCCAAGGTGTTTTGCCCTGGGAACGTGCTATCACGTAGCTCATTATAGCCAGTATTAACATTCCCCATACAAGACTCGCAAGGATTGCCGCTGAGAGAGGCAAAAGAAGCACAGGCACTGCAAATGACAGGGCAAAAAGAAATTTTGCAAAAAAAGTTGCTATAGTGGCAATCCAGACTTCTTTAGCTGTATGCACGTTTTCCGCCTCTTCGGCAATATGAATACCAAGTGCATCCGAAAAGGCGTCAGCAGTTGCAATAGTTAAAATACCTGCCAGAACAACAAATTTTGAATGTGTGCCTGCATGAAGCCCCACCATCAATCCCAGGGTTGTAATTACTGCCGAGGTCAGACCAAATGTAATACCGGTACGCAAACAATCTTTCATTTTCATTTCACTTCACCCAGAGTGCCATATATTTTTTTGCTTTATTTATACTTCTATCTTTCCGCCATCCCAGCTCAGCTCGCGTCCATCAGGCAGCACCAACTGCGAAGGGACAGATGGCGGAGTGCTGACACTGCCACTCCATCCTTTACCATCGCTGTGCAGGTCCACTTCAATCCAGCCGTCTGGATGTACCATTTTTGTATTGAGGGAGTCAAGCATTCCCGGTTGCGGGGCAATTTTTATTTTTTTGAAGCCGGGACTGGCAGGCCGGATTCCACAGAAGCTCGCAAATGCGTGATACATGGGATGTGCGCCCCAGGCATGGCAGTCAGAGCGGGTAGGTTCGGGGGACTCCACCACAGTTCGGAGCCCTCGTTCGGGAAGTTCAAACCAGAGCTGTAGTCGCCTGTAAATCTCTTCCGGCAATTTCAGTTTGTAGAAAGTCTCAAAGAGGTAGTGGCTGTAATAAACAGTTGTTCGTGAGAGATCGGGAACAGACAATAAAGCCTTCGTCATAGCCTGTTGTTCTTTGTCGGACAGGCAACTTCCCAGCGTCGCCATGCACTGGGCATGCTCGGTATAAAGAGTATGCCCGACATCTTCAGCAAAAAGATTTTTTTCGTCATTCCAGAAAGTTTTTTTGCACGCTTCTATGATTTTTTGGGCTGTTTCCCGGTTACGACGTGCAAGGAGAGGCTCCCCCACCTGTTCTTCGAGTTCAGCAGCCAGCTTCAGTGTCCATACGAGGTGCAGGTTATGTGTTGCACTTTTGCCGTGTACTGCCGATGGCGGCATTCCACTATTCCATCCCGGTACCCAGTCCAGAAAGTTCCATCCAAGCGGTGCTACGAGTAAACCGGATGCATCAACACATTCGCGGAAGGCTTCTAAAACAGCGCGGACACCGGGCATTCGCTTTCGTACAAAATCCGGATCATCACGCCACATGGAAAAATCGTACACCATTTGCACCCACCACAGCGAGAACGGCGGAATTACCTGCTTGATACGGCTCGGAGTGCGCGACATAGTCAGACCGGATTCCGAGCGTGATCGGTCGAACATCTCAATAGCCTTTCGCGGAAGGCGATCATCTTCCGTAGTTGCGTATGTTACAAGTACTTCCAGCCGTGTATCTCCCACGTACATAAGTTGCTCGTAGTAAGGGCAATCCATATATGTTTCGTGAGAGCACATTTCCAATACACGCTGTGAAAGCCGGAAGATGTCGTTCCATCGTTCATCGGAGCAACTGAAGCGGGACTTGAAGTCATGGGGATAGTGAGTTTCGCGCAGAGCAAGTCCTTCGACAGTGAGCGGCTGACCGTCTGTGCGTATTTCAATTTGCATGTAGCGACCTGCTTCCCACCACAGCGGTTCAAAGCATCGGTTTTCTTCGCCGTCACATACTACACAATCCGACATGCCGCGGAAGAATTTCCCATCGACTTCATCACGGTTGCCTTTGTCGAATCCGACCTCATTATCAAAAAGAGACTCTGTCCAATTCAGGCGCACCTCAGCTCCATAGCCTCTGCTGAAGTAAAATTGCGGCCATGCACAGAAATAGTTGTCGAAATCGATCAAAACGCGAAGCCCTGTATTTGCGGGAATTTTCACCCTACCGGTGCCCTGCAGCATTGCCTGCCAGGCTGCCGTTTCTTCTGCATCATTTGATTTCGTTTCTATTTTAACAGTTTCAAGATCAACTTCCGGGTTAAACTTTTTCACATAACGTACAATGCCGGGGCTATGTGTATGCTCAAACATCGGCGGCAGTATTGACGGACGGAGGGTCCATTGCACGGGATGCTCGTCACCGGCAGCCCTGAAACTGGCAGGTGCAATAATGCGGGTTTCCTTCCATCTATCTCCTTCACCTTTCTCAAAGCCCCATAAATGCTTATTTGAATCAAGAACAGTACGACCTCCTATCGACCAGAAGGCGCCTTCAATTCCGGGATAAGCAAAGCTATAGCCCTTAAGTTCGCAAACCTGCCACTCTGCCACACCTGTATCGAGAATGTGGCTCCAGGCATCTTCAGCATGGAGCAGGAAGGCGGGACGGGCAGTCACGTGACCATAGTGCGACATCTTGTCGTGCCCTGTCCACCATACCCTGGCGACAAGAGTATGACTTCCCTTGGTCAAGGTCAGTTCATACGATTCGTAGAACCAGTTTTGATGATTTCCCCTTTCGCTGCCCCAGCCGATCCGCTCACCGTTCAAGTAGAGGTCGTAGCGTTGATCTGCCGTCGCATGTATCCGTATCACTGATTTATCAGCAACTTCGAACTTCCGTCGGAACGCCCATACAATCGGGCTTTCGCCATCCCAGTCTTTTCCGGCAATCCATTTTGCTTCCCATGGATAAATCTGGTGCCCGAAATGGGTTTTATCAAAACCGGGATCATGTGCAATATTTATACGACGACAACTCTTCATCTCTTTACCACCTTAATGCTGATTACATTGATTTCCCAACTACACTTTGCGTGCATTGTACAAACAATATCTATAGCTAATCTTAATAAAAACCACTTCGCCCCGTCAATAAAAACAAGCAAGCTTTTGTATTTGATGACAAACAAGCAAACCGGTAAGCGCCGAGGGAGTCGTTGTCATTTGCCTAGGTCTTTCTTTTTTAATTCCTCTCCCAGGTTCTTGTAATAGCGGCGGGCAACTCCACGCGCATTTCTTCTTACATCGAATGGGTATACTACCTCCGCCTTCACAGCGACCTTTGTCCTAGCAGGCTCCAGTGCCAGAATATGGAATGAGATTTCATGGTGCATGAATTTCTCCCATTCTATACTTTCGTCGACAGTCACAACCCATTGTTGTCCGGCAACTTTTTCCTCGACCTTGCATCCTGATGGTTCGGGGATCGTGGCAAGCGACCGGGCAATTTCAATTACCTCAGCTGGTGTGTGAGCAACTGTTATGGTATTCATGCATCCTGTACACCACACCGTTATAACAAAGCCGGACAAAATGAACATGCTTTTTTTCATAATTGCACTCCTCAATATTCCTTTGGGCAATCCTTACTGACCCGTTACCGATATAAGTCACAGTTACGCAACGACCGAACCTGCAATGCATCTGAAATGGTTACCTTGCGTAAATTTTATCATCTCTTCTTGCACAGTGCCATCGAATTTACAAAAAAACAATTGCATTGTCCTTTGCAGTTGCATTGTTCGGTCCATCTCGCATGTCTGATTTGGATGTAGTATTGCAACCACTTGGTAGGATAAACATCCTTGCCTGTCACAGTTGCTCAGCAGATAGGGCGAAGCTCAGCAAGCCGAGTCTATTTCACAAACTGCCGAAAAAGGGTTGCTTAGCCCAAGTTT
>JAAZFF010000132.1 GCA_012511845.1 Lentisphaerota bacterium | reverse complement strand
TTTGTCTTCCATAACGGTTAATCGAGGATCGTATGCTCTCCAGACTTCATCGTCTTTCCACTCAATCCAGGGTTTTGGTTCAGGATTCCAGTTTATGCCGTCATCGCTGTACGCCAGACCTATATTAGTTCCGGTAAAACGACCCGATCCTTTTTCTCCATAACCGTAATCGTTACGGAATGCCATCACGTATTTTCCGTTATATTTGCATACACCGGCGTTGAATATCAAATCTGCAGGGTATGGTATATCGTCTTTGGTCAGAATTGGATTTAGAGCACATCTTTTTATTTTCATGGATCCTCTCAAATAAATAAAGTTTAATATGCCAGAATCGTACCAAAGAAATCAAAATTGTACAAACATCAGATTCAGGGTTTTAATCAAAACATTGCTTTCGGGATCGCTGCGGGAATGAAAAACAGGACACTCGACTTTCGACTTGCTACATTCAAATTGCAAAGATTGCCACTCAGCAAGCGGGCGCAGACAGGAATGTCTGCGCTACAGTCTGCGGTTCGCGGGGACGCTCACCCTCCATTTATGTAAAGATGCGCATAGCCAAGCTGGAGGGCGAATGTCCTCATGAGCCGTGGTTGCAAGGCAACCTCAATTGGGTCTGACGAGTCGGACTCCTCGGACACGTTCATAGCGGAGCGGTACACGTTTTCCGTACACGAGGGTGTGAATGAGAAGATTAAATCGTGTACGAGTACGTGAACGGGAACGAGAACGATTATGCTCGCACACAAGCAGAACCCGAGCAGGCGCTCAGGGATCCCGGGCTGCACGGCGGTTTCGGCTTGCCGGGCTTGTCAGCCGGGTTTTATTTTGCCAGATTATGGATAAGGTAAGAAGTTGTGGTGTCATGCTCCGGGTCCTTTGTTCCCGAGTGTACAAGATCACAGGGAACGCCCAATTCATCTAATCTTTCTTTCAGCTTAACTCCGAAGTTTGCGCTGTGCGTGGCATCTTTGAAAGGCTTCCCGACATCCGGCCAGTTTCTATAACGCAAATATACCGGTGGATCATCTGAGCTTGCCTGGGCATATGGAGAATATTCATTTATCCAATGCAGAACAGATTCCCGATTTTCCAGAAAACGTTCAAAAGCAGCTTTTCGTGCTTCATAGTTTCCACCACTGTGGAAGCCGAAGGCATGACCTCCATATACAATATTAGGGATCCAGCTTTTCATCTGTTCAGGGTCGAGCGATGTTTGTGCTGCATCTACAGCAATAAATTGCAGTCGTGTTGATTCCCGGCAGACTGGATCATCGGAGTCAACAACTGCCATATCATCGTGCAGACCAAGCCATAATGCTGAGCAGGCACCGGCAGATGCACCTGTGGCGCCAAAGCGAGATTTATCAATATTCAATTCTTCTGCCCGATAGCGCAGATACTGCACTGCGCGTTTAAGGTCGTGCATCGGCCAGGAAACCGGCGGACTTACACGTGCTGCACGTGCATGCTTGATGAAACGATAGTTTATTGCTGCAACGGAGATACCGGCATCAAGAAACGGTCGCACACCCCTGTAACCGCTTTTATCTCCATTGAACCATCCTCCACCGTGCATAAAAACTACTACAGGTGTGGGAGTTTCGGAATCTGCCATCCAAAAGTCCAGGACTTGTCGCTCATGATCTCCATAGGCAAGGTTTTCATGTGTCGGAGCCGGGTGTCCTCGTCCAATTGGTTTTTCAACATTTTTCGGCGACGATGCAGCTTCAGTTTCATTCGTTGAAACTTCGTCTGTTTTCCCGATTGCAGAAATTGAAAATGCCATAAGTATGGTCAGTAATATAAAGCTTTTGTTTTTCATAATAATATTGTTGTTATCTGTTTATTATAATTTTTCGGTTAAAGAAATTTTTCCGTCCTTACTGTATGAGATTTCTTCCACACATACTTTTCTTTCCCACCGGGAGGGACCCTGTATATGAAAAAATACGTAATCACGATTTTTGAAGGAAGTAATAGACCCGTGTATATTGTGGGAATGATTATCGAGTATTTCTCGACGCAGCGTCCACGGGCCAAAGGGGGTCGGTGCAGTACTGTACAGCATTTTATTTGCGTCTGAGCCTTCCGGACGGCAGGGATAGCTGGCATAGTAGGTGTCTTGGCGTTTGTGGATCCATATCCCTTCATAATATTGGGGTATGTCAAGCAACTGTATGGGACCATCCCTTGTAACCATATCGCTTTTCAGCTTAACTATTGCAGCCTTGTACGCTCCACCGAAATATAGGTACGCCTGCCCATCATCATCGATAAAAGCGCAGGGATCTATGGGCTAGTCTATGCCGGCTTCGCTGCGCTCTATTAGCGGACGTTTCAGCAGATCAGTAAATGGTCCTTCCGGGGAGTCAGAGACAGCAACACCGATGTTAGCCGCAGCGGGGAAGTAAAAGTAATATTTTCCATCTAGCTCAATGCAATCAGGTGCCCATGCTTCTTTATCTGCCCACGTAATATCATCGAGATCAAATATTATCCCGTGGTCTTTCCATGAAACCATATCATCCGTTGAGAGGACACTCCAGTTAACCATTTTGCTCCAGTTTCTGGCGCCTTCTGTATCGTTTGAAACGTACACATATAGACGATCTTTAAAAACGCGGGCAGAGGGGTCAGCGTGGAGATCAGGGGAAATTGGTTTAAACTTTGAGTTTTTTGTTATTGGTGTTTTTGTTTGCACGTTTATCAAGGTTCACAAGTTTTCAGAGACAACTCAGCATCGGCAATACCATCAGCAGAAACTTTTAGCTTAACATTTCCTGCCTTTTTTTCAGAGCGAAGAATTGCCATTGCAAAACCATTGTGGAACGGTATGTTCGGGGTGTTGAACAGAGAGTCTATAGAAGCATCACCATTGTCAACGGCACGCAAAGATGCAGCTCCTGTTACCTCAAAAACTGCATTCACATCTTCGAGAGGCACGAGGCGCCCCTCGGAGTCTGCTGTACGAACTGTTACGTACTGCAAGTCCATTCCATCTGCCTTCCAGTCATCAGGTGTCTCGGCTTCCAGTCGCAGCTTTACAGCGGGACCTGTTGTTTCAAGTTTATGGTGTGCTGTTTCTTTCTCGTTTGAGCGCGCTACTGCCATTATACTGCCGCCTTCACCGTAGGGAACTTTTTCCCAGAAGAAGATATTTCGTTTTTCAGGATCGGAAAAATTATTTCGCTTCACGCCGAGGGAGTTGCCATTGACAAAAAGTTCAACTTCTTCTGCGTTTGAGTAGACGAATACCTTTTGCAGGGAGTCTTTTTCACGGTTCCAGTGAGATGAAACAGGCGTCCTGCCAATAATAATATCGTTCCATTCCAATTTTTCGTCGGCGCTGTCGACAACACCGATTCGTACAATCGGTTCTTTACAGAAAGCGCTGCGCAACAGCCAGGCTTGGGGATATGCCTCCAATGCGCGATTAAAGAATGAATACACCCAGCCTTTGCGCGGCCATCCACTTGATTCGCCCCAATATTCTACAGCACCCCAGTAGGCTATTCCGATCATTTTATCGTAATCCATTCCGAAGAATGCTCCCGACATATCTGCCGACGCAGCCTCACTCTGGTATATTATCAGGTCAGGAGCGTGCTCAAGGTATGCCTGGTAACATTTATACTGGTAATTAAAACTTGCAACTTCTGTTACGAGAGACAGTTCAGGCGGGACAAGAAAAGTGTTGAATTCCGGGTCGTGGCGAGTTATCGCGTTAGCTCTTGATGGGAACATTGCAACAGTCGTTTTGCGAGTAGGATCGTAACGCTTGACGAGTATATCGAGGATTTTGTACGTCGTTATTCCCCAGTCCCCGGTGTCGAATCCGGCGAGTCTTTCCTGCATTTGCAATTCGTTTCCAAGACTCCATAAAATTACCGATGGGTGATTCCTGTCGCGTTTAATCCAAGATGGAACAATCTTATCCCATATTTCCCGGAATGGTTTTGCTCCCGGCCAGTAATTGGATTCGCACCATTTGTCTACAAGTTCATCAACAATCAGGATGCCGTGTTTATCTGCCAGACGCAAAAATGATTTGGAATAGGGATTGTGAGAAGTCCTGACATGATTGAAGCCGAACTTCTTCAGTTTTAGGAAGAGTCGTTCGATGGCACGATCGTGCACTGCTGCTCCGAGTGCTCCAAGATCGTGGTGATTGGATATCCCTTTGAGAAAAACTTTTTTCCCGTTAAGTTTGAATCCGAATTCCTTTGAAAACTCAACAGTTCTGATGCCGAAAGTTTCTGAAGCTTCATCAACTATTTTTCCGTCGTGCAGAATCTTTATTTCTGCTGTATAAAGATTCGGGGTTTCGCACGACCACAGCTTGGGAGAAGAAACACGCATCAGGGGTAGGGGGGTCTCAACTGTTTTGAGACGTATGTCCTTGGGTGCATCGATTCGACACTCTGCCACGAGCTTTCCTTCAGGATCTCGTAATTTTGCACAGATCTCCACATCGAGTTTCTTTTCGCTGATTCCTTCAAGCTCTACTTGAACGCTTACTTTAGCCTCTTTTTTGGATATAGAGGGAGTTGTAATGAAAATGCCATCATGTGCGATGCTTACCTGATTTTTTATAATTAGATTAACATCTCTAAAAATTCCACCACCGGTGTACCATCGCGAAGCGTACGCTTTACCTGTAGAGGATCGTACTGCAATAATGTTTTTTCTGTTCCAGTGGAGATAAGGCGTTAAATCAATAAATGTTCCGAGATATCCAAAATCGATATCGGCAACTTTTGTACCGTTGCACCATACTGTGCCATGCAACATTACTCCTTCGAAATCTATAAATACACGACATCCTTGCCAAGAGGGATCTGTTTTAAATTCCTTTCGGTACCATCCGGTTCCCATTGCTTTGTAAGCTCGCGCTGCGCTTGCATTTTTATTCCAAGGCTGCTCCATTTGAAAGTCATGTGGCAAGTCAATTGTTCGCCATGAACTGTGATCAAAATCAGGCAGATGTGCCCCGGGAGGAGGGTTGTCGTAATGAAATTTCCAGTCAAAGTTGAATAATGTTGTCATGATGATTCTACTATTTAGCGTTTGTTCGTTTCTTTACAATTCTTTTGAGCTCCGGTACAGCATCCGGCAATTCGTTTAATACAAGTTTTGCCATGGCACGTGCTCCCATTTCATTGAAGTGAGTAGTGTCATTGCGCTTGCTGTCCATTCGTTTAGCTTTATTCGGTCCCATTGGCTCGATAAGTTTCCAGCTAGAAGTATGTAAATCGATAATGGCAATCTTTCGCTTTGCAGCAACTGCTTTCATAGCATCAGCATAGGGACTCAGTGTGTCGTTTAATGTTCCGTCGGGATTAAAGTTGCGTCGAACCATCGGTGTAACAAGCACAGGTTTAGCATTAATCGCTAGTGATTCGTCAATATAGCGGTTAAGATTATCGCGAAAATCCGTTTCAGCGTCTGTTGCCTCTGGTTTTCCCGGGGTGTGCGAATCGTTATGACCGAATTGTATGAGAACAATGTCGGGGTCAACCGCAAGTGTTCTTTTCCACAATCCACGTGATATAAATGTTTTTGTGCTTCTGCCGGATTGAGCGTAATTGTGAACCTTTACAGTCCCCTCCTCGAATGCCTCTTCGATATACATGCCCCAGCCTCTATTTGGGTGATTCTGGGCGTAATTGCAGACAGTGGAGTCTCCGATAATAGCGATTTTGATTTGAGTTTGCATGTTTTCTGTTTCAGCCATAATTCCTGCCAACTTCTTCATTGCTTTAGCATAGCGTTTGCCGAGAATTTTCGCTGAAGCAGTGTCGAAATGCAGACGATCACCTCCGTCTTTCAGATCAGCTGTTTCAACGAGTTCAACGTATGGGTCGTTTTCAGCTATATCTGTAATAGCATTGTTTATAACATCGGCATGCGGGAACTTATCGGGTCTCAGAAAACTCCCTATATGACCCAATACGAACGGGAGCTCTGGTGCATTCAAATCGTTTCTTACATCTGAAATAATCTTTTTGAGGTTTGGTCCGTATGAATGTGCACTTCCTCTGCCAGCATCAGTTTCACCCTGATGCCACAGAACGCCTTTTATTGTTCCGGCGCGACTAACTTCTTTTGCGCTTTTCAGTGCAGCCTTATATAGATCTCCATTGCGAGTCCAACGCTTTAGAGGCGAACCTCCCACTGCGCACGGAATGAGCCCGATAACTGTTCCTTCAGGTAGGTATTTCAGACGTGTTTCCGCAAATGAAATACCGGGACCGACCCCCGGGCGTATTCGCCCGATCTGTTTGTGCAGAGGGTCTCGTGCATAAGTCCAGGTGTTGGATGGGGTCAGCATGAGAATTTGTGAGTTCTCCGTTCGCGGAACGTCGGGCAGCCGTCCGCGTCCTGCCATGTTGGATTGCCCCATCAGAAGATAGATGTGAAAGTCAGCTTTTTTATCAGGAATTTTGACTGTTGCCTCAGGTTGTATTTGCATGTCGGCTGCCATTGCATAAAAACACGTAAGTGTGAATGAAGTCAGCGTTAAAGTTTTTGCCGTATTTCTTAACGCTTTAAAAATTTTTGTTTGGAGTTTCATTGAGACTTCTGTTCTTCCTCCGTCTTTGTTCGCGGGTCATCTTCAGGGAGATATTCTCCTATCCAGCGGAGGCACTGGAGCATTGCATTATTCCATTCTGACACCCAGTTGGTGCTCATAAAACGCCCAGTTTTAAAGGGGTTCAGAGCGCCAGAGCTGTCAACAGTTCTCGGTTCTCCCTTAAACACGCCGGAAGGTTCTTCACCTGCTCCCAGAATCTCCTGCCACGCGCGTGCGGCAAGCTCAGGGTTATCGGTTTCGTGTGCAGCGAAAGCGCTTAGCCGCGAATAATATGTTCGGAGATTGCCTCTTCGTCTTATATTTACGCCTGTATCTCTTTTTCGATCATCAGGGCTTGCGTTGAAGTTTGCGCTATACTGCAACCATTTTTCACGATAAGAAGGTATATCAAAAAGTTGAAGCAGTTCGGCATTAAGTTCAGGCCATCCAAAGACGCTGAAGAGGTGTGATAAAGAAGGGGCATGGCGCTCCGGTGACAATGTTACGAATTCACCCGTATATGTATTAAAGCGAGTATTGACACTGAAAAATCCAAATGGAATTTTTCCGATAGATTCCATCATTGTTTCCAGTCTTTTACGCAATTCTTCGCTGCCGGTCCGTTCCCATTCGATGAACCATCCAGCCGCTATTGCACTCAGGTCTGTCCCAAGCCCCATAGGCCATGATTCCGGATCCAGGATGTCTGAGCGATCAACAACTTCTTTTCCGAAAGCATCAAATCGCTTATAGGTCTTATACGCATCTACCTGATTTCTCAGGAGATCGCCTGTTCTCTCGTCTGCTGTGAGATAGTAATAGTAGCGGCGGTACAGGGGGGTGCTGATACGCAGCTGCTTCATACCGTCGCCCCAGTGCTGCACGTTATGTCTTGTACCGAAAGGTGCCATAGGACCGATATGGTAGACATCTACCTCACCGTTGTGGCGCGTCATTGCTTCGGCGAATCTGAAAACATCGCCGCGTCCGCTACGCAGGAATTGTGTCCATAGCCATATTTCAGGTGAAAGCTCTCCGTTAGCCCACCCGAAGCCACCTATGTCGTACTTCCACATATTGCGATTGCCGTCAAAGGAATGCATTACATCGCCGTAATCCCAGAAACCATACCAACGATGAACTTCCTGCTGATGCATGTAGCTTTCAAGCGCATGATCCAGCATGTCTTCAATCCGATCGAGTGTGGGCGTGGAGCGATCAGGTAAAGACCAAATACCTCCGAAGACCTTTGATTCCAGTATTTGCTCCGGATCGTTTACCAGCATTGGAGGTTTCATCGAGTCCTTTGCAAATGAAATAATTTTGCTGTTTTCAGGTGTTGCGGGTACAACCCAGAGATTTACTTCAGAAGTTCGGGCTATGCCCTGCGGTGTACCGAGCTTTTCGGCGTAGTCTTCGTAAGTAATAGCGAGGCCGTGAGCCTGCTCTGCCTTATTTGTCATGCCGAGCCCATCATGATAAAAACGAAGGTCCATCGGCTGTGCTTCCGGTGCCCAGAACCATAGTGTTGTTTCTGCGCTTTCGCTTCCGGCATTGCGAATATCGATTTGTGATGGATGGCTTTGCCAGAAATCCTTCATTCCAAACGCAACGCCGCCTGAAACTCCTCCAATATATCCGGCACCTGAGGCATGAGTTCCACCAGTGGAACGAATCCATGCGTGACCTGGAGCTGTGCGTTTTTCGATTTGAAAACCATCGGCATTTGCTTGTATAAGACGGTAATCGTTCCAGGTAGGGATATAACTCAATCTTGTTGTAACACGCTGATCCCATGTGGCAGGGTCGGGCAATGCCTCGCCTTTAACTTGTTTCAGACGCACATTTTCTCCCGGATCTCGACGCAGACCTGTAATCCCTTTTACAGCCTCATACCAGAGACCACCCTCAGCGCTGACAAAACGGACATGCCTGTCGTAAAGAGGATCGCTCATGGGTACATCGAAGCGCACTCCAAGACCGCGTACAAAGTCCTTGTGCTCATCTGCATCGTATCTAAATGTGTGTACGATTCTGATATTGCCTGACATGAGGTAAAAATACATGCGGTTAGTGAAGGGCAGAAAACATCTGTCTTAATTTGCCTGACGG